>NZ_DFQP01000069.1:259-21687 GCF_002377845.1 Microbacterium sp. UBA3486 | reverse complement strand
CGCAGGAAGGTGGACTTGCCGCAGCCGGAGGGGCCGATGAACGCGGTGACGCTGCGCGGCTGGATGTCGAGGGAGACGCCCTCCACGGCGAGGAAGTCGCCGTAGTAGACGTTCAGGTCGTTGACTTCAATGCTCTTGGACACTGCAGTTCCTTGCTTGTCGGGTCGAGGCTCAGCGGCCGGTCTTGGGTGCGAAGATCTTCGCGACGAGGCGCGCGATCAGGTTGAGCAGCATGACGATGATGATGAGCGTCAGGGCTGCGGCCCAGGCCCGCTCCACGTATGCCTCAGCGGGGATGCCCTGGTACGCGTACTGCGAGTACGTGAACACCGGGAGCGTCTGCATGCGTCCGCTGAACAGGTTGTAGTTCATCGCGTCGGTGAAGCCGGCCGTCAGCAGCAGGGGCGCGGTCTCTCCGATCACGCGCGAGATGGCGAGCATGACACCCGTGGTGATGCCGGCGATCGAGGTCGGGAGGACCACCTTGACGATCGTGAGCCATTTCGGCACCCCGAGCGCGTACGACGCTTCGCGCAGCTCGTTCGGCACCAGTCGCAGCATCTCCTCGGTGGAGCGCACGACGACGGGGATCATGAGCACGGCCAACGCGACCGAGCCCGCGATGCCCATGCGCACGCCGGGTCCGAAGATCAGCGCGAAGACGGCGTAGGCGAACAGACCGGCGACGATCGACGGGATTCCCGTCATGACATCGACGAGGAAGGTGATGGTGCGGGCCATCCGGCCGCCCTTGCCGTATTCGACGAGGTAGACGGCCGTCATCAGACCGATCGGGATCGAGATGATCGCGGCGGCGAGGGTGACCAGGAGCGTGCCGATGATGGCGTGCAGGGCGCCGCCGCCTTCACCGAGCACTCCGCGCATCGATGACGAGAAGAACAGTCCGTCGAAACGGGCGACGCCGTTGGCGACCACGGTGATCGCGACGGACACCAGCGGCACCATCGCGATGGCGAACGCCGAGGTCACGATTCCGGTGATCAGGCGGTCCAGCGCCTTCCTGGAGCCTTCGATGATGCGCGACATCACGTAGATGAGCACCAGGTAGATGACCGCGCCGAGAACGACGGAGCCGGCGATGTTGAGGTCGGATCCGCTGGCGAGGGCCTCGAGAGCGAAGGGCGTGAAGCCGATGAGGAGGGAGAGGGCGAGGAGCGCCCACGGCGACCAGCGGGGGAGGTGTCCCGAGCTGAGCGACAGCTGGGTGGGGGCCGCGCTCGCCGTGCGAGACGATTCAGGGGCGGTAACGGTCATGTCAGTTCGCTCCCGAGAATTCCTTGCGGCGGTTCACGAACCAGCGTGCGAGAGCGTTCACCGCGAACGTCACGACGAACAGGATCAGACCCGTCGCGATGAGGATGTTGATGTTGACCTGGTACGCCTCGGGGAACGTCAGCGCGATGTTCGCTGCGATCGTGGAGGGGTTCGTGGAGGTGAGCAGTTCGAAGGTGACGGCCTTGCTCACCGAGAGCACCATCGCGACGGCCATGGTCTCGCCGAGCGCACGCCCGAGGCCGAGCATGGAGGCGGAGACGATGCCGGAACGGCCGAAGGGAAGAACGGCCATCCGCACCATCTCCCAGCGGGTGGCGCCGAGGGCGAGCGCGGCCTCCTCGTGAAGGCGAGGGGTCTGCAGGAAGATCTCGCGGCAGATGGCCGTGATGATCGGGACGACCATGACGGCGAGCACCATCGCGGCGGTCAGGATCGTCCGTCCGGTAGGGGAGACGACGCCGTCGAAGAACGGGATCCAGGAGGCGTTCGTGTTCAGCCAGACGTAGATGGGCTGCACAGCGGGAGCCAGGACGAGGATTCCCCAGAGGCCGAACACGACCGAGGGGACGGCGGCCAGCAGGTCGACCACGTAGCCCAGGCCCTGAGCGAGCCGCCGCGGTGCGTAGTGCGTGATGAACAGGGCGACGCCGAGCGAGAGCGGCACGGCGAGCAGGAGGGCCAGGAAGGCGGCCCAGACCGTGCCGAACAGGAGTGGGCCGACGTAGTCCCAGAAGTTCGTCTTGAGGAGCGAGGCATCCTCGGCTGTCGCGGTGAAGGCCGGAATGGACTGCACGATGAGGAAGATCGCGACCGCGGCCAGCGTGATCATGATCATGGATCCGGCGGCGACCGCCGTTCCGGAGAACCAGAGGTCACCGGCGCGCTTCTTCGCGACGATGCGCGTCGACGCCGGCGAGGTCGTGGCTGTCATGGGAGCTGCTTCCTGCTCAGTGGAGATCGGGTGTCTGACGCGAGCAGACGGTCTCCGGGATGCCGCGCGGCATCCCGGAGACCGTCACCGGCTCACTTGATGAGGTCGATCGCAGCCTGAGCCTGCGTGCGCAGGTCGTCCGAGATCGGGGCGCTGCCGGCGTTGGTCGCGGCGGCGTCCTGGCCCTCGGCGCTGATCGCGGTGGTGAAGAACGCCTTGGTCAACGCGGCGACGTTCTCGTCCTCGTACTCGGCGCAGCCGATGAGGTAGCTGACGAGGAGCACGGGGTACGCGCCATCGGCGGTGGTGGTGCGGTCGATCGCGAAGGCGAGGTCGCCGTCGGTGCGGCCTTCCTCGATCTTCGAGGCGTCGAGCGTGGCGGCGGCACCTTCGGCCGAGTGCGGCACGAAATTGTCGCCGACCTTGACGTTGACCGACGCGAAGTCGGCGGCCTGCGAGGAGTCGATGTAGCCGATGAGGCCCTGTCCACCCTTGACGGCGTTGGCGACGCCCGAGGTCTTCTCGGCGGACTCTCCGGCGAGGTCGGCCGGCCACTCCTCGACGCTGCCCGCGGTCCACACGTCACCGGCGGTCTGGGCCAGGTAGTCGGTGAAGTTGCCCGTGGTGCCCGACTTGTCGGAGCGGTGGACGGGCGTGATGGCGAGATCGGGGAGCTTGGCGTCGGGGTTGTCCTTGGCGATCGCCGGGTCGTTCCAGTTGGTGATCTTGCCGGCGAAGATCGACGCGATGGTCTCGGGGTCGAGGTTCAGCTCGTCCACGCCGTCGAGCGAGAAGACGATGGCGATCGGCGAGATGTATGCGGGGATCTCGATGAGGTCGGAGCCGTCGACGCACGCGCCGAAGCCGCCGGCCGAAATCTCGTCGGTCTTGAACGCGCGGTCCGAGCCGGCGAAGTTGACCGCGCCCTGCTGGAAGGACTCGCGGCCACCGCCCGAGCCCTGCGGGTCGTACTCGACCTGGGCGTCGGGGTTGGTCTTCTGGAACTCGGCGGTCCATGCCTGGATGGCGACCTGCTGCGAGGAGGCGCCCGCGCCGACCAGGGAACCGCTGACGGCGGCGGTGCTGGAGGTGGGCTCGTCGGTGGAACCGGTGCCTGCTTCGTTCGCGGCACAGCCGGCGAGTGCGAGGGCGGCGACGGCGCCGATGGCGCCGATTCGTGCGATTCGGGAGATCTTCACTGTGGATCCTTCGATCTGGAATGGGTGGGGCCCGGTGCAGGGCACACAGTGACGCTATGGGCGACGGTTAACGAGACTCTCCCGAGCAGGTGAACGGCAGGTGAACGACGGGCGACTCTCTGGGGTGCTCCCGCGAGAAATCAGGGGACGTCAGACCTTGGGGATGTGCGTCTCGATCGCGATGATCCCGGATCCGGGGTTCGTGGCCGACAGATGCACGACCGAGAACGCGGCCGGCTCGAGGTCTGCGGCACTGCTGAGATACGACCCCTGGATGGTGCCTGTGGCCAGGGCGATCTCGGAGAGCAGACCCGGAAGCACCGGCCCGTGGCTGCACAGCACCGCAGGCTTGCCGGCGCGGATGCGGCGACCGACGACCGCGCGCAGATCGGACTCGCCGTCCTCCCAGGCGTCCTGGCTGATCTTCTCCGTCTTCACGGGCTTGCGATCGAGCGCACGAGCGAGAGGAGTGATCGTCTCCACGCACCGCACCGCGTCGCTCGTCACGATCCTGCGCACGCCGAAAGCGCGCAGCGGTCCCACGATCGACTTCGCCTGCTTCCGGCCGCGGTCGGTGAGTGGCCGTGAGGCATCCGACCCGTCCCACTCCGAGCGGGGCGTCGCCTTCGCGTGCCGCAGGGCGATCACCGGGAAGGTGCGCAGCACACCGTCGTCGACGAGGTTGGAGAAGAAGTCGAGGATCTCGAGGTCGACGGGGTAGCTCAGGCGCGCTCTCGCCTTCTTCACGCTCACCCACTCGAGCGCGGCGATCTCCCGGTTGGGAACGAACGTCGACTCCCGGATCGCGGCGTCGGTCGCCTCTGCGGCCCAGTAGTGCACGACCTTCTGCTTCTGCGATGCCAGGTGATAGCGGCTCACACCGACCGAGACTCCGAGCGAGACCCGGATGCCGGTCTCCTCCTGTACCTCGCGCACGGCCGTCTCGGCGAGCATCTCCCCAGGATCGACCTTGCCCTTGGGGAGCGTGATGTCGCGGTACTTGGTGCGGTGTATCAGCAGGATGCGCAGCTTGCCCTCGACGAGGCGCCACACCACGGCTCCCGCCGCGTACACGGCCTTGTCCGTCCACTTCGAGTTCGTCGTGGTGCCGACCGGGAGCTGCAGCTGCCGCGTGTTCATCGGACCGCCCGCGCGCGACGGCGCCGCTGGATCAACCCCATGGTCTTATCCTGCAGGTCGATCAGGGGCTTGCCCTCCGCATCGACGGCGTGGCGCTCCCAGACCCCTCCTGCACCGAGATGCCACGAGGTCGTGCCGGCATCCATCGCCAGGTCGAAGAACGTTCCGAGCTCTTTGAGGTGGGCGGGGTCGGTGACGCGCACCAGGGCCTCCACCCGGCGGTCGAGGTTGCGGTGCATCATGTCGGCACTGCCGATGTACACCTGAGGATCGCCGCCGTTCTCGAAGGCGAAGATGCGCGAGTGCTCCAGGTATCGACCGAGGATGCTGCGCACCGTGATGTTGTCGCTGATCCCGTCGAGGTCGGTGCGGAGACTGCAGATACCGCGCACCCAGACGTCGACCTTCACACCCGCCGCGCTCGCACGGTAGAGCGCGTCGATGATCTCCTCGTCCACCATCGAGTTCACCTTGATGCGGATGTGCGCGGGAATCCCCGCCTCGGCGTTCTTCCGCTCGGCATCGATCTGGCGGACCAGGCCCTTGCGCAGGTGCAGGGGGGCGACAAGGAGGCGCTTGAACTTCTTCTCGATCGCGTAGCCGCTGAGCTCGTTGAAGAGTCGTGTCAGGTCCTTGCCGACCTGCGCGTCGGCGGTGAACAACCCGAAGTCCTCGTAGATACGGCTGGTCTTCGGGTTGTAGTTTCCGGTGCCGACATGGGAGTAGTGCTGCAGCTTGCCGTCTTCCTCGCGGATGACGAGCGCGAGTTTGCAGTGGGTCTTGAGCCCGACGAGGCCGTAGACCACGTGCACGCCGGCCTTCTCGAGCTTGCGCGCCCAGACGATGTTGTTCGCCTCGTCGAAGCGGGCCTTCACTTCGACGAGGGCCAGCACCTGCTTGCCGGCCTCCGCCGCGTCGATGAGCGCCTGCACGATGGGGCTGTCGCCGGAGGTGCGGTAGAGGGTCTGCTTGATGGCGAGCACGTGCGGGTCACGGGCCGCCTGCTCGAGGAACGCCTGCACGCTCGTGGTGAACGACTCGTACGGGTGGTGCACCAGCACGTCCGACTTGCGAATCGCCTTGAAGATGTCCGCCCGGTTGCTCGATCCCGCGGGCTGGAAGGCCACGGCGGTGGTCGGCAGGTGCGGCGGATACCGCAGGTCGGGGCGATCGATGCGGGACAGGTCGAACAGACCGCGCAGGTCGAGCGGCCCGGGAAGCCGGTAGACCTCGAGGTCGGTGATGTCGAGTTCGCGGACCAGCAGGTCCATCGTGACATCATCCATGTCGTCGGTGATCTCGAGACGGATCGGCGGGCCGAAACGTCGACGCAGCAGCTCGGCCTCGAGTGCCTGGATGAGGTTCTCGCTCTCGTCCTCCTCGATCTCCACGTCCTCGTTGCGCGTCAGACGGAACGCGTGGTGGTCGAGCACCTCCATGCCGGGGAACAGATCGCCCAGATGATTGGCGATGAGCTCCTCCAAGCGCAGGAAGCGCTTGATCTCGCCGCCTCCCGGAACCTCGACGAAGCGCGGGAGCATGGGGGGCACCTTGAGCCGAGCGAACTCCTGCCGTCCGGTGCGGGCGTTGCGGATGCGGATCGCGAGGTTCAGCGACAGCCCCGAGATGTAGGGGAACGGATGCGCCGGATCCACGGCGAGCGGCATCAGCACAGGGAAGACCTGGGCTCCGAAGTACTCCGACAGCGCGGAGCGCTCGCCGTCCGTGAGCTCGGACCACTCGGTGATCTCCACGCCGGATTCGGCCAGAGCCGGACGCACGAGCGAGGTCCAGGCATCCGCGTGCCGCAGCTGCAGGGCATGCGCCTCGCGCGAGATGTCGGCGAGCGCGTCGACGGGGGAGCGGCCGATGTTCGTGGGCACCGCGAGGCCGGTCATGATGCGGCGCTTGAGGCCCGCGACGCGCACCATGAAGAACTCGTCGAGGTTGCTCGCGAAGATCGCCAGGAAGTTGGCACGTTCGAGTTCGGGAAGCGAGGGATCCTCGGCGAGCTCGAGCACGCGCTGGTTGAAGGCGAGCCAGCTGAGCTCGCGATCCAGGTAGCGGTGGTCCGGGAGCTGGGAGTCGTAGGACTCGATGGCGTCGAAGTCGTCGTCTTCGGCGTCACCCAGCCCGGCGTCGGCGAGTGCGGGATCGATCATGGGGTACATCTAAGCACCGAGAGGTGACGCCCGTGTGAACGGAGTCGATCGTCAGCCCGCGCTGGCGAGGCCCTCATCCTCGTTGACGTTGAAGCGGTAGCCGACGTTGCGCACGGTGCCGATGATCTGCTCCTGGTCGCCGAGCTTCGCCCTGAGCCGTCGCACATGCACGTCGACCGTGCGGGTGCCCCCGAAATAGTCGTACCCCCAGACCTCGCTGAGCAACTGCTCACGGGTGAACACGCGAGCGGGGTGCGTCGCCAGGAAGTGCAGAAGCTGGAACTCCTTGTAGGTGAGATCCAGAGGCCTGCCGCGCAGTTTGGCGGAGTAGGACTGCTCATCGATCGTGACGCCTGATGCCTGCACGCGCGCGGGCTCGGCGACCTCGTCGCGTCGGGCGAGGGCGAGACGGAGTCGGGCGTCGATCTCCGCGGGCCCCGCCGTGGAGAGCAGGACATCGTCGATGCCCCAGTCTCCCGACAGCGCGCTCATCCCGCCTTCCGTGACGACGAGGAGCAGCGGCGCATCCTGCCCGGCGGTTCGCAGCAGGCGGCACAGCGACTTCGCGGCGACCAGGTCGTGACGGCCATCGACGATCACGACGTCGTACTCGGGGGCGTTGACCAGCTGTGAGGGCTCTGCGGGTATCTGGCGCGCGCGGTGGCTCAGCAGCTCGAGCGCGGGGAGCACCTGCTCTGAGAGCGGAGCGTTGGTCAGAACCAGCACCTGGGCCACGCGCACTCCTCACAGACGCGGATCGACGTCGTGCCGCCATGATACCGGGAGCGATGCGCAACAATGGAGACATGACGGATCCCGCACTCGCACCGCGCAACGCGTTCGTCGGTGTGCTCGTCGTCTGGGCCACCGCGTTCCTCGCCACCGTCGCCATCGGCATCTTCGTGCCGGAGGAATGGCGCGTGCCCTGGCTGCTGGTCGGGTTCGGCGGCGTCGTGCTCCTGTCCTTCGCCGTGCAGCTCTGGTACGGGCGTACGCAGGGTTTCATCTTCCGGGTGGCGGGGAGCGTGATCGGCGGTCTGCTGCTGATGGGCATCATCTCGGTCGGATTCGGTCTCGCGGCGCTGATCCCGTCCTGACACTGGCGCGGCGCGGTAAGGTGGAGCACATGGACCTCATGGCGCTCGAAATCTTCTTCATCGGCCTGCTGGGCCTCGCGAGCCTCGCTATCGTCTTCGTCTCGGCAGTGGTGCTGCGCAACCTCTTCCGCGGCCAGCGCTGACGCGACGATGCTCGAACTGCCCGTCGACCTTCCGGCCGATCTCGTCCCGTTCGCGTGGCTGATCGGCGTCTGGGAGGGAACAGGTGTCATCGACTACCCGGTCGGTGACGAACGCCTGCAGGGCGAGTTCACGCACCGGATCAGCTTCAGCCATGACGGGGGTCCGTTCCTGAACTACTCCGGCACGGCCACGTTCCTCACGGAAGAGGGCGCCCCCGCCGCGGCGTTGCTGGCCGAGACAGGCTTCTGGCGTCTGGCGCGCCCGGCCACGGCCGCGGATCCCGGTCCTGCACTGCTGCCTCCGACCGCGCCCGCCGTCGCACGCACGGTCGACGACGTAGAGGAGCTGCGCGCGCCGAGCGGCGGATTCCCCATCGAGGTCTCGCTCGCGCACGCCGACGGCGCCCTCGAGCTGTACATCGGCGAGATCAACGGTCCGCGCATCGACATCGGATCGGACGCCGTCGTGCGCAGTGCCGGTGCGAAGGTGCACACGGCGTCTTCGCGCATGTACGGCCTCGTCGACGGTCACCTGCTGTGGGCCTGGGACATCGCCGCCCTCGGCACCCCGCTGCGCTCTCATGCGTCGGCGCGACTGGCCAAGGTCTGAGATGTCCGTCTTCGGCCGGATCGACGGGGCCGTCACCGACGGCGACCTGATCGCGCACTTCGGCGATGCGTTCCGTGAGCAGCGGCGTCTTGCCGACGGCGCTGCCCTCGCGCCCCTCGGCGATCGCACCGTCATCGAGGTCGCGGGTCCCGAACGGCTGAGCTGGCTCGATTCGATCACCTCGCAGGCCGTCGGACGGCTCACCCCCGGTGAAAGCACCGAGCTTCTGGTTCTGGACCCGCAGGGCCGGGTGGAACACGCGGCCGGCGTCATCGACGACGGTGCATCCACGTGGCTCATCGCGGATGCGGGAGACGCCGAGGCGCTCGCCGGCTGGCTGACGCGCATGAAGTTCCGCACCCAGGCCACCGTCGACATCCGCGCCGACCTCGTGCCGGTCGGGTTCATCGACGGCGGTGTCGTCGCTGCGGCGGCCACCGCCGCCGCAGCCTCGCCGCACGGCACCGCTCTCGTCTGGGCCGACCCGTGGCAGCGGACCAGCGTCGGCGGACACCAGTACTCCGAGGTCATCGAGCATCCGGCGGCCGACTATGCGTGGCGGGTGGCGATTCTGTCCGCGGACGGGGCTGAGGCCCTCGCCGCGTCCCTCGATCGGGAGGCGCTCGCCGGTCTCCTCGCCGCCGAGGCACTGCGCGTGGCTGCCTGGCGCCCGCGCTGGACGACAGAGGTCGACGAGCGTTCGCTGCCGCACGAGTCCGACTGGATCCGCAGCGCGGTGCACCTGAACAAGGGCTGCTACCGCGGACAGGAGACCGTCGCGAAGGTGCACAATCTCGGTCACCCGCCCCGCCGTCTGGCCGCCCTCCACCTCGATGGCAGCGATGCGGTGCTTCCCGAGCCGGGCGCGCCGGTGTACGCCGGCGACGACGAGGTCGGGCACCTGACCTCGGTCGCGCGTCACCACGAAGACGGTCCCATCGCTCTCGCGATCCTGTCGCGGCGCGCGCCAGTCGGGGATCTGGTGGTGCGCGCGGACGGCATCGACATCGCCGCCTCGCAGCAGGTGATCGTGCCGGCCGACGCGGGGGCCACCGCAGACATCCCGCGCCTCACCCGTCTGTCTCGCCGACCCACGGCACCGGACCCGCGCGATTCCGTCTCCGGCGCCGGAAGCTGAACTCAGGCGGGGAGCGGGGCGACCGCGGACCAGGGCAGCGTGAGCTCGCCCAGGCGCCATCGAGTGCGTCCGCCCAGCACCGGCCATCCCTGGTCCCGGAGTGCGCCCACGGCGGCGAGGAAGCGCTGCGTGGCGCCGAACGTCGAAAGCGGAGCCGCGCGGTCCCACTCCCGATCGAGATCGACGAGCAGGGAATGGATGCGCTCGCCCGGGACGTTGCGGTGGATCAGCGCCTTCGGCAGACGCTCGGCGACGATGCTCGGGCGCTCCAGATCGGCGAGACGCAGGGAGATCGTGAAGCGCAGCGGCGCAGCGTGCGCATCCACGTCGATCCAGCTCGACACCCGGCCGATCTCGTCACAGGTCCCCTCGAACAGCAGGCCGTCAGGGGCCAGGCGGGAAGCCATCCGGGACCAGGCATCCGCGACGTCCTGCTCGTCGTACTGCCGCAGCACGTTCATGGCGCGGATCACCGCGGCCGTGCGTCCCTCGGGGAGCGGAACCTCGAAGCCGCCGCGCGCGAAGGAGACGGGCAGATCGGGAGCGAACGGCGTTCGCCCCGCACGCACCTCGGCGAGCTGGGAGTCGGCGGTCGCGACGCGCGCGGGGTCGATCTCCAGGCCGCGCACGTCGACGTCGTCGCGCACCCGGACCAGGCGGGTCGCGAGCTCGAAGGCGGTGACGCCGCTGGCGCCGTAGCCGAGGTCGACGACCAGCGGATCGGATGCCCGCCGCAGCGCGGCGCTCGCCGCGATCCAGCGATCGTTGCGTCGCAGTCGGTTGGTCCCTGTGGTGCCGCGGGTCGGCCGGCCGAGGGGAGATGACGCCATGTCTCCATCCTCCCAGCATCCGAATCGGGTGCCGTGCCCCGGGCGGATAAACTGACGGCATGACTGCGACGCGCACCCTCATCCTGCTCCGCCACGGCCGGAGCGAGTGGAACGAACTGAACCTGTTCACCGGTTGGGTGGACGTCCGCCTCAACGAGCAGGGCGAGAAGGAGGCCCGCCGCGGTGGCGAGCTGCTGGCCGAATCCGGCATCCTCCCCGATGTGCTGCACACCTCGCTGCTGAGCCGCGCGATCCAGACCGCGAACATCGCCCTCGATGCGGCCGACCGGCTGTGGATCCCCGTGACCCGCTCCTGGCGTCTCAACGAGCGCCACTACGGTGCGCTCCAGGGCAAGGACAAGGCGCAGACGCTCGAGGAGTTCGGCCCCGAGCAGTTCCAGCTCTGGCGCCGCTCGTTCGACGTGCCGCCGCCCGTGCTCGACGACGAGAGCGAATTCAGCCAGGTGAACGACGTCCGCTACGCGGAGATCGACGGCGAAGTGCCGCGCACCGAGTCGCTCAAGCTCGTCATCGACCGTCTGCTGCCGTACTGGGAGAGCGCGATCGTCCCCGACCTCGAGGCCGGCAAGACGGTGCTCGTCACCGCGCACGGCAACTCGCTGCGTGGTCTCGTCAAGCACCTCGAAGGCATCAGCGACGACGACATCGCCGAGCTGAACATCCCGACCGGCATCCCGCTGGTCTACGAGCTGGACGAGAACAACGTCCCCACCGGACCCGGCCGTTACCTCGACCCCGAGGCCGCCGCCGCCGGTGCCGCCGCCGTCGCGGCGCAGGGCAAGAAGTAGGAGCTTCCGCTCGGAACACCGAAGCCCCCGATGCACACGCATCGGGGGCTTCGGTGTTTCTCGACGTGCGGGTCAGGCGTGGCCGAACTCCTGCTGGCCCAGCTCCTGCTGCTCGACGGCGAGGGGGATGTCCTCCTCCTCGACGGCCCAGTCGCCCGTGGCGAGGTAGACGACCTTCTTCGCGACGGCCACCGCGTGGTCCGCGAAGCGCTCGTGGTAGCGGCTGGCGAGCGTGGCATCGACGGTCGCCGTGGCCTCGCCCTTCCAGTTGTCGCTGAGCACCTTCTCGAAGACGGTGGCGTGCAGCTCATCGACGTCGTCGTCCGCGTTGCGGATGGCGTCGGCGAAGCGCAGGTCCTGGGTGCGCAGCAGCTCGGAGAGCGTGCGGGCGACCTCGACGTCGAGCTCGCCCATCTTCACGAAGGTGCCCTTGAGGCCCTTCGGGATGGCGCGCTCGGGGAAGCGGAGGCGGGCGAGCTGGGCGATGTGCTCCGACATGTCGCCCATGCGCTCGAGCGAGGCGCTCACGCGCAGAGCCGTGACCACGATGCGCAGGTCGCGGGCGACCGGCTGCTGGCGGGCGAGGATCTCGATGGCCTGCTCGTCGAGGGCGACGGCCAGCTCGTCGATCTTCGCGTCGTCGGCGATGACCTCCTCGGCCAGGGCCACGTCGCTCGTCGCGAATGCCCTGGTGGCCTTGTCGATCGAGACCGTGACGAGGTCGGCGATCTCGACGAGACGATTCTGAAGGTCCTCGAGGGACTGGTGGAAGACTTCGCGCATGTTGGGGGCGCAACCTTTCATTCGGATCTCGGCTGTGTCAGCGCGAGACGGCGGGTCGTCCGCACGAGAGCAGGTCTGTGCTCCCGCACAAGCCCGAAGCGATTGTCTGCTTCGAAGGTTAACGAACGGTGCCCAGCACGTGAATAGTACTTCTCCTGTTCCCGCCAGGGCGCGGAAACCCGCCGGACGGACGGTGAACGCACTCTACGCTTGTGTCATGACCTTGCCGCAGCTCGCGCTGTCTTCGCTCGCCATCGGGCTGGTGATCGGCGTCGGCCTCTCCCTCCTCGTGGTGTGGGCATACCGTGCACGGGCGCGGGTGCAGGAGGAGACGTCGCTGGCGATCCCGGCCGGCATCACCGATGTCCTGCACAGCATGGATGATGCCGCGGCGATCGTCGACAGCTCCGGCCTCGTGCTGGCTTCCTCGCAGGCCGCGACGCGTTTCGGCATCGAGGTCGGCTCGACGCTCGATCACCCGGAGCTCCGCCAACTGGTGCGCGGCGTCCGGGAAGCGGGCGGCTCCGTCACCGAGTCGATGCGCATCACACGTGGGGGACTGAGTCTCGACCCCCGTCTGGTCTCGGCCCGTGCCAGCGTCATCGGCACACGTCTGGTGCTGCTGATCATCCGCGACGTCACCGAGCAGGAGCGACTCGACCAGATGCGTCGCGACTTCGTGGCGAACACCAGTCACGAGCTGAAGACCCCCGTGGGCGCCGTGAGCCTTCTCGCCGAGGCCATCGAGTCGGCGGCCGACGATCCCGCGCAGGTGCGCATCTTCGCCGCACGCATCTCCGCCGAGGCCGGAAGACTCGGGCAGCTCACCGGGCGCATCATGAGCCTGTCCCGGCTGCAGGCCGAGGACGGCCTGACGAAGGTCGGTCCCGTCGCGATCGACGAGGTGATCGCCTCCTCGATCGAGGCCCATGTCGTGCAGGCGGATTCCGCCGGCGTCGAGCTCGCCAGAGGCGGGGACCGCGGCGTGTTCGTGCGCGGTGACGCACAGATCCTGATCGAGGCGGTCGGCAACCTGATCGCCAACGCGATCGTGTACTCGCCCCGCGGCTCCCGCGTCGGAGTCGGCGTGCGGGCGGAGGCGGGCGTGGTCGAGATCGCCGTGTCCGACCAGGGCATCGGTATCGCCGAAGCCGATCGTGAGCGCATCTTCGAACGGTTCTACCGTGCGGACGAAGCCCGCTCCCGGCGCACCGGGGGTACCGGTCTCGGGCTCTCCATCGTCAAGCACGCGACGCAGCGGCACGGCGGAGAGGTACGGCTGTGGTCCCGTCCGGGCCGGGGCTCCACGTTCACGATCCGTCTTCCCCGGATCGACGCCCCCGACAACCTCGACGCGGGCAAGAAGAGCAAGAAGAAGCGTGCGCGCAAGGCGGCCAAAGCCGCATCGTCCGCGCGCGTTCGAAACGGAGAGAGAGCATGACCCGAATCCTTCTCGTCGAAGACGAGCCCGACCTCGCCGACCCGCTCGCGTACCTGCTCCGGCGTGAGGGTTACGAGGTGGAGATCGCCGAGGACGGCCCCGGCGCTCTCGCGGCCTTCCGGGAGCGCGGTGCCGACATCGTGCTGCTCGACCTCATGCTTCCGGGGATGCCGGGCACCGAGGTGTGCCGACAGATCCGGTCCACCTCGGCCGTGCCCATCATCATGCTCACAGCGAAGGACTCCGAGGTGGACATCGTCGTGGGCCTCGAGCTCGGCGCCGACGACTACATCACGAAGCCCTACTCGTCCCGCGAGCTGCTCGCACGCATGCGTGCCGTGCTGCGTCGGGTCGTGCAGGCCGAGGGTGAGCTCGACGAGCGCGTGCTCGACGGCGGGCGGGTGTCGCTCGACATCGACCGGCACACCGTCTCCGTCGCCGGCGCGCAGATCAACATGCCGCTGAAGGAGTTCGAGCTGCTCGAGGTCCTGATGCGCAACTCCGGACGCGTCTTGACCCGCGGACAGCTCATCGACCGGGTCTGGGGGAGCGACTACTTCGGCGACACCAAGACGCTCGACGTGCACATCAAGCGCATCCGCTCGCGCATCGAGGAGAATCCGAGCGAGCCGGTCATGCTCGTCACCGTGCGAGGTCTGGGGTATCGCTTCGAAGGCTGATCCTCAGGCGGAACGGAGAAGAGACCGGCACCCTGCGGGGGTGCCGGCCTCTTCTCGATGCGGTGACGCGTCAGTTCGCGGGCGCCGGAGCTGCCGTGTCGGTCGGCAGGGGCGTGGGGCGAGGGGTCGACTCCTTCTCGGAGGGGACCAGGTCTGCGTAGTACGGGAGAGTGCCGTCGAGCACGGGCACCTCGGTCTTGACGCCGGTGGAGTCTCCGGACTGGAAGTGCATCTCCACCGTGGCGCCGGGCTTGGTGTCGAGGCCGACGATGCGCAGCGGCTCCTCATCGGCGCCCAGGCTCACCGTGCCCCCTGCGGGGACGGTGACGACGAGCGGATCGACGCCCTCGAGGGTGATCGTCAGGGTCGCCTTCTCCTCCGAGGGGTTCACGATGGCGGCGACGAAGTTCCCGACCGAGCCGTCTTCGGTGGCCACAACGAGGGCGTTGCGCACGTCGATCGGGCCGTCGGCGTCGGAAACGTTCACTCCGTCGGATGCGGCGTACTCGGTCTTGGTGGACTGCGGGGTGATGAACGTGCACCCGGTCGCACCGAGCAGAACGAGGGCGCTGAGGGCTGCAGACGCAACAAGGCGCGATTTCACGGGTCCTCCTGAGGTCCGGCGGGGATATCCGCATCCATTCTATGCGTAAGTCGTGAGGGCTCCTGCGGCACCGGAGGCGCGAACCTTAGCGCATGACCCCTGTGGTATCCTTGAGGTTGCCGAAAGGACACGTTTTTATGCTTTTTGAGGTTGGCGAGACCGTCGTCTATCCCCACCATGGCGCTGCGACCATCATCGAGGTCAAAGAGCGCATCATCAAGGGTGAGGCGAAGAAATACCTGAAGCTCAACGTCACCCAGGGCGATCTCATCATTGAGGTCCCCGCGGAGAATGTCGACCTGGTCGGCGTTCGTGACGTCATCGGCAAGGAAGGCCTCGATCATGTTTTCGAGGTGCTGCGAGCACCCTTCACAGAAGAGCCCACGAACTGGTCGCGTCGGTACAAGGCGAACCTCGAGAAGCTCGCCTCCGGCGATGTGATCAAGGTGAGCGAAGTCGTTCGCGACCTGTGGCGTCGTGACCAGGACCGCGGACTCTCCGCGGGTGAGAAGCGGATGCTGGCGAAGGCTCGTCAGATCCTCATCTCCGAGCTGGCGCTCGCCGAGAAGACCGACGAGGACAAGGCGGGCGCACTGCTCGACGAGGTCCTCGCGTCCTGAGCTGTTCCACGACGAAAGGCGGGTGCTTCGGCATCCGCCTTTCGTCGTCTTCGCCGGTAACGTGATGCTGTGACCATCCTCCCCGTCCCGCGTACCGCGATCATCGTCGTTGCCGCCGGCTCAGGCACGCGTCTGGGCGCACGCGCCCCGAAGGCCTTCGTCGGTATCGATGCCCGTTCCATCCTTCGCCATGCGCTCGACGGAGTCTTCGCCGCGGCCCCGGCCCAGGTCATCGTGGTCGCCCCGGAAGGGTGGGAGGGCGACGCCGAGTCAGAGCTTCGAGAGGCCGCCGGCGAACGGGCCGACCTCGGGCGTGTGGTCGTGGGCGGTGCGACCAGACAGCAGTCGGTCGCGGCGGGTCTCGCCGCGCTCTGGGGTGACGTCGAGACGGTGTTGGTGCACGATGCGGCGCGCGCGCTCACCCCTCCGACGCAGATCGATGCGGTCGCCGCGTCGGTGACGGCAGATGTCGGCGTGATCCCGGCGCTGCCCGTCGTCGACACCCTCAAGAAGGTCGTGGACGGTGTCGTCGTCGCCGCCGTCGACCGTTCCGAATTCGCCGCGGCGCAGACGCCGCAGGGGTTCCCGAGGACGCTGCTCGAGTCCGCGTACGTCGCGGCACGCGACGGTGGCACCGAGTACACCGACGATGCGGCGCTGTTCGCTGCGGCGGGTCATCCCGTGCGGTACATCGGAGGCTCCGAGCGGGCTTTCAAGATCACCACCTCGGCCGACCTGGAGCGCGCCCGGCATCTGCTCGGTACGAGAGCCGCAGCATCCGGCACCCCCCGCGTGGGCATCGGGACGGATGTCCACGCTTTCGGCGGCGAAGGGAACCTGTGGCTCGCCGGGCTCGAATGGGAGGGGGAGCAGCCGCTGTCCGGTCATTCGGACGGAGACGCCGTCGCCCACGCGATGGTCGACGCGCTCCTCGGGGCCGCGGGTCTCGGCGACATCGGGGAGCACTTCGGCACCTCGCACCCTGAGTACGCCGGTGCGCACGCCGACGTCTTCCTGGCCCGGACCCGCGAGCTCCTCGCTGGAGCCGGATTCGACATCGGCAACGTCTCGGTGCAGTTCCAGGGCAATCGGCCGCGTTTCAGCCCTCGACGGGCAGAGGCCGAGGGCGTTCTGTCCGCTGTCCTTGGCGCCCCGGTGACGGTGACCGCGACGACGACGGACGGGCTCGGATTCCCCGGGCGGGGCGAGGGTATCGCGGTGACGGCCATCGCGTCGGTGATCCCCACCGGTCCCCGAGAAGGCTGACGATCAGGGGAGGAGGCCTCCCGGTCGGTCGCCGAACGTCACATCGGACAGCGAATAACGCTGCAGGGGCTGGCGCTCAGCGGTCGCCGAGTAGGCTTGAGCGGTGACAGTCCGCCTCTACGACACCCGCGCGCAGCAGCTGCGCGACTTCGTGCCTCTCGATCCCGAGAACATCACGATGTACGTGTGTGGACCCACGGTGCAGTCGGGGCCCCACATCGGGCACGTGCGAGCCGCTCTGAGCTTCGATCTGCTGCGCCGCTGGCTGGAGTACCGCCACGGTCGGGTCACGTTCGTGCGCAACGTCACCGACATCGACGACAAGGTGCTCGCCAACGCGACGGCCTCCGAGCCGTGGTGGGCATTGGCGTACCGGATGGAGCAGGAGTTCACCGCAGCGTACGCGGGTATCGGCATCCTGCCGCCCACCTACGAACCTCGGGCCACGGCTTCCGTGCCGCAGATGCAGGAACTCATCGCGCTCCTGATCGAACGCGGCCACGCCTACCCGGCACCCGACGGCTCCGGCGATGTGTACTTCGACGTGCGCTCGTGGGCGGAGTACGGGGCGCTCACCCATCAGTCTCTCGACGCCATGGAGGCCGCAGAGGATGCGGACCCTCGGGGCAAGCGCAACCCCCAGGACTTCGCGCTCTGGAAGGGCAGCAAGCCTGAAGAGCCGGCCGATGCGACCTGGGCGTCGCCGTGGGGATCCGGGCGGCCCGGATGGCACATCGAATGCTCCGCGATGTCGAAGCGCTATCTCGGCGCCGAGTTCGACATCCATGGGGGAGGGCTCGACCTGCGCTTCCCGCACCACGAGAACGAGCTCGCGCAGTCGACGGCAGCAGGTGACGGCTTCGCGCGCTACTGGGTGCACAACGGGCTCGTGACCGTCGACGGCCAGAAGATGTCGAAGTCGTTGGGGAACTTCACGTTGGCGGCCGATGTGCTGGCCGCGCACGATCCACTGGTGGTGCGGTACGCACTCGCCGCCGCCCACTACCGGTCGAGCCTCGACCTCGGCGACTCGTCGTGGGCCGAGGCCGAGGCGGCTCTCAACCGGATCAGCACGTTCCAGCAACGCGCCGCACGTGTTGCCGGAGAGGGCATCGGGTTCTTCCTGTCGCAGAGCCTCCCCGCCGCGTTCGCAGCGGCGATGGATGATGACCTCGGCGTGCCCCAGGCGCTCGCGGTGCTGCACGAGACGGTGCGTGCGGGAAACGCAGCGCTGGACGCGGGGGAGGACACCGCCGCGCTCGACGCGCTGCGTGCCGTGCTGGCGATGACTTCCGTCCTCGGCCTCACGCCCACTTCCGATGCGAAGACCGGCGCTTCGGAATCCGCTCTGGACGCCCTCGTCCAGACGATGATCACCCAGCGCGCCCAAGCACGCGCTGACAAGGACTGGGCGGCGGCGGATCGCATCCGAGATGCGATCGCCGCCGCAGGAATCACGCTGGAGGACACTCCGGCCGGAACTCATTGGAGTATCGATGGCTAAGCCAGGGCGCCCCGGCGCGAGCAAGGGAAACAAGAAGGGCCCGACCAAGGGCACCGGCGGACTCGGGCGCAAGGCGCTCGAGGGGCGGGGACCGACGCCGAAAGCGGAGGACCGCGCCTGGCATCCCGCGGGCAAGCGCAAGGCCGCAGCCGAGCGCTACGCGGCAGCCACGGGCGGCAAGGGACGTCCCGGCGGCAGTCGGCCGGGCTCCGGCGGCGGGGGGAACCGTGCGCCCAAGGCCAAGGCGGGGGACGACACCGAGAACGTCACGGGTCGCAACTCGGTCCTGGAGGCACTGCGCGCGAAGATCCCGGCGACGGCGTTCTACATCGCGCAGCGCGTCGAGATGGACGACCGCGTGAAGGAGATGCTCTCGATCGCCACGCATCGGGGCATCCCCGTGATGGAGGTCACGCGTCCGGAGCTCGACCGTATGGCCGGGTTCGACGGCGTGCACCAGGGCGTCGCTATCAAGGTGCCGCCGTACGAGTACGCGCACCCGCAGGATCTGCTCGAGCAGGTCATCGACCGCGGCGAAGTGCCGCTGTTCGTGGCGCTCGACGGCATCACCGACCCCCGCAACCTGGGCGCCATCATCCGCTCCACCGCGGCGTTCGGCGGGCAGGGGGTCATCCTTCCGCAGCGTCGCTCGGCCGGCGTCAACTCGGCGGCTTGGAAGACCAGCGCCGGAGCCGTCGCCCGCACCCCCGTGGCGCTGGCGACCAACCTCACCACGCAGCTCAAGGAGTTCAAGAAGCAGGGCGTGTTCGTGCTCGGTCTCGACGGTGATGGCGACGTGTCGCTCCCCGACCTGCAGCTCGCCGATCGTCCCGTGGTGATCGTCGTCGGCTCGGAGGGCAAGGGGCTGTCGCGCCTGGTGTCCGAGACCTGCGACCAGATCGTCTCGATTCCGATCTCCGCGGCCACCGAGTCGCTGAACGCCGGTATCGCGACATCCGTCGCCCTGTACCAGGTCGCGTCGCTCCGCGCCGCGAAGAAGAACTAGACGTCCGAGGGAAGGCTGACCATGGCTCGCATCATCGTGATCGGAGGGACCGGGTACGCCGGTCGCCACATCGTCACGGAGGCGGTGAGTCGTGGCCACGCCGTCATCGCGATCTCGCGTTCGGAACCGACCGATCCGGTGGCCGGAGCCGCCTACCTGCAGGGCTCCGCTCTCGACCTGGCGCCCCTCGCGGACGCGTTCGTCGGTGCGGATGCCGTGGTGTCGGCGCTCTCTCCGCGTGGCGACATGGAAGACCGTGCGCTCGAGGCGCTGTCGAACGTCGTCGAGCAGATCGCCGGTACGGCCACCCGTCTCGGCGTGGTCGGCGGTGCCGGTGGAAGCCTGGTGGCGCCCGGAGGCCCGCGTCTGTTCGATCAGGACTTCCCCGAGGAGTACAAGCACGAGGCGCAGGTCGGGATCGACTCCCTCGCGCTCCTCGAGGCGACCGACACGGGACTGGACTGGTTCTTCATCCATCCGGCCGAGGTGTTCGGTCCCTGGGCGGAGGGCGAGCGTACCGGCCACTATCGCGACGGGGGCGATGTGATCGTCCGCGATGCCGAAGGCAAGTCGTACATCTCCGGTGCCGATTTCGCCGTCGCCGTGGTCGACGAGATCGAGCAGGGCAATCACCACCGCGAGCGTTTCACCGTCGGCTACTGACCCCCACCCCACCCCCGCCCCCGCCGGGCCGCGTCGAGAGCACGTGGTCTCGCCGAGCGCACGACTGGCTGGCGTCAACAGGCGGCGCATTCGACGACAACCCGTGCACTCGGCTCACCCGCACTCGACGACAACCCGTGCGCGGGGAGGGGGTCAGACCAGGTCGCGCCAGTCGATGTCCTCATCCTCGTCGGCCACCGGGGTCACGCCGGTGATGACCGGAAGGCTCATCGTCTCGGTGGGCGGCCCCATGATGGTGGCTTCGTCGCGCCGGTGGCGCAGCACCTCGTTGATGTAGCTGGTGAGCACCTCGGCGAGTGGGATCGAGCGTCCTTCCGCCTGAGAGAGGTACCAGCGGTGTTCCAGCACCTGGTGGAACACCTCAGCCGGTTCGAGCTTGGCGCGCAGCTCGTAGGGGATCGCGCGAACGACGGGCTCGAACACCCGGGTGAGCCACTCGTGCGCGTACATCTCTTCGTCCGCCCATTGCTTGGTCGAGCGCGCGCGGAACTCGTCGAGGTCGTTGAGCAGCCGTCGCGCCTGGTTCTCCTCCACGTCGAGCCCCGTGAGACGGATGAGGCGCCGCTGATGATGCCCGGCGTCCACGACCTTCGGCTGGATCTCGACGACGGTGCCGTCCGCGGTGGTCGACATCGACATCTCATCGATGTCGAATCCGAGGGCGTTGAGCCGTTCCACGCGCTCGGTGATGCGCCACGTCTCGGCGGCGGAGAAGGACTCCTGTGCGGTGAGCTCGGCCCAGAGCGAGCGGTAGGACGACACGATGCCGTCGGCGATCGCGACCGCATCCACCCCGTGCTCGAGGCGTCCGCCGGCGGCGAGGTCCATGATCTCGCCGGCGATGTTCGTTCGAGCGAGGTCGAGGTCGTAGGCGCGCTGCCCATCGGTCAGACCCTCCTCATGGAGCTCTCCGGTCTCCGCGTCGACGAGATAGGCGGCGAAGGCCCCGGCATCACGACGGAAGAGGGTGTTCGACAGGGAGACGTCGCCCCAGTAGAAGCCCACGTTGTGGAGGCGCACGAGCAGCAGCGCGAGCGCGTCGACCAGACGGTTGGCGGTGTCCGGGCGCAGGACGCGCGTGAACAGCGCACGGTACGGCATCGAGAAGCGCAGGTGGGAGGTGACCAGTGCCGCGGGGAGGGGATCGCCATGGGCATCGGTGCGCCCCGCGATCACGGCGACCCGGTCGACGCACGGCACGTCGAGTCGGGCGAGGTTGCCCAGCATGTCGTACTCGCGCTGTGCCATCTCGGCGGTGGTCTCCTTGACGGCGACGACGCGACCCGAGAGGTCGGCGAACCGGACGAGGTGGCGGGAGAGCCCCTTGGGGAGCGAGACGATGTGCTCGGACGGCCATTTGGCGAGCGTGGTGGACCAGGGGAGGGCGAGCAGTCCCGGATCGACCTTGCTTGCGGTGATCCGCAGCGAATCCTGCATGATGCTCCTGGTGGCGTGCGAAGAGGAAAAAGAGACGCGGGGCAGGGT
>NZ_DFQP01000069.1:0-238 GCF_002377845.1 Microbacterium sp. UBA3486 | reverse complement strand
AGGTGACCGAGGTCAGCCTGCGCCGCGTCTGTGGATCCGATCAGGCGGAGATGACCGGCTTGTCGTTCAGACGGTCGCCCGACTCGATGTCGAACGCGTGCACGTGGCCGGCCGAGGCGGCGAGCGTGACGGTCTCGCCGGCGTTCGGGTGGTTGCGACCGTCGACGCGAGCGACGAGGTCGGCGCGCTTGCCGTTGATCTCGGTGTGACCGTAGAGGTAGCCGTCGGCGCCGAGCTC
>NZ_DFQP01000112.1:19313-41523 GCF_002377845.1 Microbacterium sp. UBA3486 | reverse complement strand
CACCGCCCCGTTCGTGGGCGCGCGCGCCGAGGACAGCGCCTTCGTACCCAACGCCTCGGCCGCCGCGACCGTCGTCTACAACGCACTGCACCTCGAAGCCGGCGACGAGATCCTGGTGACCGACCAGGGCTACGGCGCCATCACCATGGGAGCCGAGCGCCTCGCCCGTCGGTTCGGGGCGCGCGTGCGCACCGTCGCCCTGCCGCTGCTCTCCTCCGACGACGAGATCGTTCAGCTCTTCGCCGATGAGCTCACCCCCCTCACGCGTCTGATCGTGGTCGACCAGATCACCTCCCCGACCGCCCGCGTGCTGCCCACCCGACGCATCGCCGATGCGGCAGCCGAGCGCGGCGTGCGCACGCTCGTCGACGGCGCCCACGCCCCCGGCCTCATCCCGGATGCGGCCACCGTCGCGGGTGGCGACTGGTGGTTCGGGAACATGCACAAATGGCCGTGCGCCCCGCGCGGCTCCGCCCTGCTGGTGACCTCCGCCGCCGACCGCGACGAGCTCTGGCCGCTCATCGACTCGTGGGCCGCGCGGGAGGCGTACCCCTCCCGTTTCGACACGCAGGGAACGATCGACGCCACCACGTACCTGGCCACCCCGACCGCGATCGACTTCATCGAGAGCGAGTTCGGCTGGGCCTCGGCCCGCACGGCCATGGCCGAGATCGCGGATGCCGGGGCCGAGCTGATCGCCGAAGCCCTGCGCCCGTACGGCGACGAGGACCCGCTCACCCCGCTCCCCTCACCCGTGCCGTCGATGCGGCTGGTGCGCCTTCCGCTCGGGCTCGGCGCGACCCGCGAAGACGCCGACGCCCTGCGGATGGACCTGCTCGACGAGGTCGGCGTCGAGACGGCGTTCACGAGCTTCCGCGGGGTCGGCTACTTCCGGCTCTCGGCCCACCTCTACAACGAGGCCGCCGACTACGAGACCTTCGTCGAGCGCTGCGTGCCGCAGATCCTGAGCCGGGCCGGCATCCGTCCCGCCGACTCCCTCATCGTCCCCTGACCGCAACACCCACCCGACCGCAACACCCACCCCCACCCCACCGAGAGGCACATCGTGAAGAACAAGATCTTGACGACCGCAGCGGGATTCGGCACCGTCGCCGTCCTCGCTCTCACCGGCTGTTCCGCAAGCTCCGGCCCGTCCACCGACGGCACCGTCACCCTGCAGATGGTCGAGAGCCTGACCAACCCCGCCCGCACCGAGCTCCTGCGCGGGCTGCTCGACGACTTCGAGAAGGCGAACCCGAAGATCACGGTCAACCTCGTCTCGCCTCCCACCGAGCAGGCCGACGCGAAGATCCAGCAGATGCTGCAGTCCGGCAAGGGCGTCGACGTGCTGGAGGTGCGTGACATCACGGTCGGGCCGTTCGCGAACAACGGCTGGCTCTACGACCTGGGTCCCGACCTCGAGAAGTGGGACGGCTGGGACGCGCTGACCGACAACGCCCAGTCCGCTTCGGTCGCCGCCGACGGCAAGAGCTACTTCGTGCCCTACGGCTTCTACGGGCTGTCGCTGTTCTACCGCACCGACCTGGTGAAGGACGCGGGCTTCGACGGTCCGCCGCACAGCTGGAAGGACCTTCTGGAGCAGGCGAGCACGATCCAGGACCCGTCGAACAACATCTACGGCTACGCCTTCCGCGGCGGTCAGAACGCCAACAGCAACGTGGTCGCGGCGATCGAGGCGTACACGATCGACGGACTCGACGTCGACGACGCGTTCCTGATGGAGGACGGCTCGACGATCTTCGCCGCGCCCGAGGCACAGGACGCCGTCGACGACTACTTCGATCTGTTCAAGGAAGCCTCCCCGCCCTCCGCGGTCTCGTGGGGCTACCCCGAGATGGTCGCCGGCTTCACGAACGGCACCACGGCGTTCCTGCTGCAGGACCCCGAGGTCATCGCGACCGTGCAGGACTCCTCGCTGACCGAGGACCAGTGGGACACCGCTCCCCTGCTCGTCGGCCCCTCGGGCAAGGCCGCGCAGCCACTCGCCGTCGCGGGCTGGGGCGTCGCCGAGAACAGCGAGAACAAGGAGGCGGCCGTCAAACTCGTCGAGTTCCTGTCGTCCGCCGAGCCCGCCACCGAGTTCGCACAGGCCAACAGCCTGGTGCCGATCATCACGGCCGCCGCCGACGACGAGTTCTACTCGTCCGGCCCGTGGACCAGCTACGTCACCATGACCGAAGACCCGGAGACCTACGTCAACGTGCGCCAGCCGCGCGGGGTCAGCTGGTGGACCGAGTGGATCCAGAAGTCCGACCAGGACGTGCAGAACGTGCTGCTGGGCAACATGTCGACCAGCGACCTGCTGGCCTCGTGGGATGCGTTCTGGACCGAGAAGTACGCCGCGGAAAAGGGCTGACCTGTGGCCCGCACCGCTCAGAAGGGAGGCTCCGTCGGCACTGCTTCGCAGCAGACCGCCGCCGGGGCCTCCCCGGCATCCCGCCGACGCCCGTTCCGCGGCCGCCAGGCGTGGACGCTGCTGGCCTTCCTCGCGCCGGCGATCGTCTTCGTCTGCTGGTTCACCTACTGGCCGATGCTGCAGGGCGCGCGCATGGCCTTCCACGACTGGAACCTGTGGGACCTCACCTCGACGCCGTTTGTCGGCTTCGACAACTTCCTCGCGGTGTTCCGGGATCCTGCCTTCCCGACCGTGGCGTGGAACTCTGTGCTCTGGGTCGTCGGCTCGCTCGTGCCGCAGCTCGTGATCGGATTCCTGATCGCCCTGGCCCTGCGCAAGAGGTTCCGCTTCCGCGGCCTCTACCAGGCGCTCGTGTTCTTCCCGTGGGCGGTGTCGGGCTTCCTGATCGGCATGCTGTTCCGCTGGATGTTCAACGCGGAGTTCGGCGTGGTCAACGACCTGCTCATGAAGGCGGGGCTGATCGACGCCCCGCTCCCCTGGTTGGCTGATCCGAAGCTCGCGATGTTCGCGGTGATCGTCGCCAACGTCTGGTACGGCGTGACGTTCTTCGCGATCATGATCCTCGCGGCGCTGCAGTCGGTGCCCGACGAGATGCTGGAGGCGGCGAGCCTCGACGGCGCAGGCAAGTTCCGGCAGCTGTTCTCGATCATCATCCCGTACATCTCGATGACGCTGCTGTTGACGATCCTGCTGCGGGTGATCTGGATCTTCAACTTCCCCGACATCATCTACGCGATGACCAACGGCGGTCCCGCCAACCAGACGCACATCATCACAACCTGGATGATCAACTACACCCAGCAGGGCGACTACGGCTTCGCGAGCGCGATCGGCCTCATCGTGATGGCGGTCCTGTTCGTGTTCTGCGCGTTCTACCTGATGGCGATGCGGAGAGTGCAGCGATGACCATGACAGACGCCTCGCGGACAGGTTCCTCGATCACCGAGACCCGGCGCATCACCGTCCCCGATCCGGCATCCGCCCCGCGACCGAAGCCGCGTGTCACGGTCGGCGGTGTCATCCGCGTCGTGGGCCTCGGCCTCTGGCTCGTGATCACGCTGTTCCCGCTGTACTGGATCGCGCTGACGTCGATCAAGTCGCCGGGGACGATCAACCGGTTCCCGATCGAGTACTGGCCGAGCGAGCCGTCGCTCGAGAACTACATCAGCCTCTTCCAGAAGAGCTCGTTCGGCGTCTTCCTCGGCAACTCCGCCCTGGTCGCGGTCGTCGGCGGTGCCGTGGCCACCCTCATCGCCCTGTTGAGCGCCTACGTGCTGGCCCGGTTCGAGTTCCGCGGCAAGGGGACGATCCTGATCGCGTTCCTGCTCACGCAGATGATTCCGGCGTTCATCGCGCTCGGCCCGCTGTATTCGATGATGACCGACCTGGGACTGGTCGACACCAAACCCGGCCTGATCCTCGTCTACATCGCGATCTGCATCCCGTTCTCGACCGTCATGCTCCGCGGCTTCTTCGAGAACGTGCCGGACGCGCTCGAAGAGGCGGCGATGATCGACGGATGCTCACGCCTCGGCGCTCTGTTCCGGGTGCTCGTCCCGGTGATGACCCCCGGCATCATCGCGGCGTTCATCTTCAACTTCGTCAATTGCTGGAACGAGCTGTTCCTGTCGGTCGTGCTCATGAACACCGACGCGAACCGCACCGTGCCGTCGGCGCTGAACGGCTTCATCTCCACCTTCAACATCGACTGGGGCTCGATGAGCGCCGCCGCGGTGTTGACGATCCTGCCGACCATGGCGATGTTCGCTCTCGCGAGCCGCTGGATCGTGCAGGGCCTGACCGCGGGTGCGGTCAAGGAGTAATCCGGTCACCGCACAGCGAGAAGGCCGCCGTTCCTCGGAACGGCGGCCTTCTTCGTGAGATGCGTCAGCGACGGAGGTCTCAGACCAGACGGGACTTCGGCGACACCGAGTAGGTGTTCTCGGCGTCGCGGTTGACCGTGTCGCCGAGGGCCGCGTCGATCGCCGCCATCGTGTCGGCGTCGAGCGTCACGCCCGAGGCCTTGACGGTCTCGGCGAGCTGCTCCGGACGGGACGCGCCGACCAGTGCGGCCGCCACGTTCGGGTTCTGCAGCACCCACGCGATCGCGAGCTGCGGCATCGACAGGCCGGCCTGCTCGGCGATCGGCTTCAGGCGCTGGACGGCGGTGAGGATGTCGTCCTGCAGGAAGCTCTTGATGAAGTCGGCGCCGCTGTGCGGGTCGGTGGCGCGCGAGCCCTCCGGCACCGGCTGACCCGGCAGGTACTTGCCACTGAGCACGCCCTGCGCCATCGGCGACCAGACGATCTGCGAGATGCCGAGCTCTTCGGACGCCGGGACGACCTTGCCCTCGATCACACGCCACAGCATCGAGTACTGGGGCTGGTTCGAGATGAGCTGGATGCCGAGCTGCTTCGCGAGAGCGTGCCCTTCGCGCAGCTGCTCGGCGGTCCACTCCGAGACGCCGATATAGAGCGCCTTGCCCTGGCGGACGACGTCGGCGAAGGCCTGGAACGTCTCCTCCAGCGGGGTCTCGTAGTCGAAGCGGTGTGCCTGGTACAGATCGACGTAGTCGGTGCCGAGGCGCGCGAGCGAACCGTTGATCGATTCGAAGATGTGCTTGCGGCTCAGGCCGGTGTCGTTCGGCCCCTTCGGACCGGTCGGGAAGTAGACCTTCGTGAAGATCTCCAGGCCTTCGCGGCGCTGCCCCTCCAGGGCCTTGCCGAGCACGACCTCCGCCGCCGTGTTGGCGTACGTGTCGGCGGTGTCGAAGGTGGTGATTCCGGCGTCGAGGGCGGCGTGGACGGTCTTGACGGCGGCGTCGTCGCCGACCTGCGAGGCGTGGGTGACCCAGTTGCCGTAGGTGATCTCCGAGACCTTGAGACCGCTGTTGCCGAGATAGCGATAGTTGACCATGGATCAACGCTACTGGCTGACACCGTCAGCGGGGCCGGACGCGAGGAAGAGGTCAGGCCGACGCAGGAGCGGCGCGTGCCCGGAGCACGGCGACCACCCCGCCGAGCATCAGCAGGGCTGCCGCGAAGGCGCTGATGATGTAGAACGCTCGCACCCCGGGGAGGGAGACGCCCGCCGAGATCATGAAGGTATCGGCCAGCGCCATGCCCGGGGCGAACGAGGCGAGGAAGAAGCCCGGGGCTCCGAGCATGAGCAGACTCAGGAAGCCGGCAGCCGCCATCATGGGAGCGGCCCTCGACGTCATCGCGACCACACCGAGGGCGAGGGCGAGCACGACTCCCATCCCGAGAATCATGAAGGTCGTCGGCGCGTTGAGCGACTCACCCGCTCCGCTCAGCTCAGCTCGGATCTGGTCGAGAGTGAGCCCGGGAGCGGCCGCGAGAGGCGTCCACACCAAGATCTGCACCGCGGCGAGCGCAGCATAGATCGTGACGGCGAGCACACCGGCGATCGAGATCCACAGCGTCTGCATCCGCATGGTCCGACGCTGCATCCGAGTCATGCGGGTCAGCCTAGGAAGACATCCCGAGAGTCTCCCGATACTCGCGCCAGGCCGCTCCGAGGCGGCGGATGCCCTCGGCGAGCACGTCGTCGGGGGCGGTGAAGGGGATGCGGATGTGATCGTCCGGCGACGCGGAAACGGCGAACGCCGCACTTCCGGCGATCGAGACACCGTGTGCGGCCGCCGTTCGGGCGAGCGCTGCTGCTGACCCCACAGGCACCCGCACCCATAGCGACAGCCCGCCACGGGGCGGCTCGACCGTCCAGTCGGGCAGGTGCTCTGCCATCAGTCGCTGCAGCACCCGGAGCCGCTCCTGGTGGATGCGGCTGTTCGCGCGGCGCAGGTCGTCGGCGCGGGCGATCAGGTCGAGAGCGAGCAGCTGACCCGGCACGCTGGTGGACTGGTCGGCGAGCTGACGCGCGCCACGCAGCCGTCGTACGAGCACGGGGTCCGCCCGCAACCAGCCGATCCGCAGGCCCGCCCACACCCACTTCGACACCGACTCGACCACGATGACGGGCGCGTCGGCGCGCTCGGCGGCGAGCGTGGGCGGCACCACCCCGTCGAAGGAGATACCGGCGAGCACGCGATCCTCGATGACCGGAACGCCGTACTGCGCGGCGAGCGCGGCCACCCGATGCCGAGCAGCTGCAGGCAGGCGCGACCCGGTCGGGTTCTGGTGATGCGGGTTGAGGGCGACGAGTACCGGACGCAGACGAGCGAGGGCCTGCTCCAGCGCGTCGACGTCGAGACCGTCGTCGCCCATCGGGACGCCGTGCACCGAACCGCCGCGCAGGCCGACCGAATCAGTGACGCCCGGCCAGGTGATCTCCTCGGCGAGCACGATGTCGCCTGGGCCCACGAGCGCGTTGACGACGAGACTGATGGCCTGCTGCGCGCCGTGCGTGACGAGGATCTGCTCCGGTGTGGTCGGTGTTCCCTCGGCGGCGTACATGTCGGCGATGAGGGTGCGCAGCGCAGGCAGGCCCGCAGGGTCGGTCTCCGGCAGCAGGGCGAGGTCGAGCCGCGGCTTGTGATCGCGAATGAGCTGCACCCCGAGGTCGGAGATCTGCGGCACGGTGCGCAGGAGATCGATCGCGTTCGGCAGCGCCGAGAAGAGGGCCTCTCCGCGTCCTGGTCGTGAGGCAGGCACGGCGGTTGCGGCTGTCCCGGCGATGCGGGTGCCGCTCCCCTGCCGCCGGTCGACGAGACCGCGGTCTGCGAGGTCGCCGTACGCAGCGACGACCGTGCCGCGCGAGACGGACCCTGCCGCTGCCAGTGCGCGCTCCGCGGGCAGCCGGTCCCCCGGGCGCAGCTCTCCACTTGCGATCAGACCCTCGATGCCTCGCGCGAGCCGGGCGGCGAGAGTGCCGTCTCCCTGTGTCCAGCGGCCGAGCCGCGCCGAGAGCGCCTCCGAGGACACGTCACCTGCGTGGACGAGAGATGCCGCTCGTACCGCAGGAATGGCCGATACCTGATCCATTGGCCCGCTATTGGCCCTGTCCTTCACGCTCATGAGAACCGATTCTGGACCAATGAACACGCATCTCGCCAGCCGTCCTTCAGATACTGGACCGATCAATCCCGATTGGACCATCGCGCAGCTCCTGGAGTGGCTCAGCGATGATGTCCGCCAGCACGATGTCATGCTTCAGCATCCGCTCGCCCGCATCGAGGCACTGATGACCGGGGCGCGCTGGGCACGCACCCCGTCGACCGTGGCGTTGATCCGCTCGATCGCCGCCGCCGTCCGCGACGAACCGGTGCGGGGAAGCATCCGGATCAGCGAGCTCTCCCCGCAGCAGCCGCCACGGATGCCGGAGCGGATTCCCCAACCCGCCTGACCGGAGCCTCGCGCAGCCTCGCCGCACCGCGATGCCCGGTTCAGCCGATCGTCGGGCGAACGAGCTGCTCCTGCTCCTCGAGCGTCTGCGCCTGCGCGCGCTTCTCCGCCCGTTCCCGCTCCTGCGCCTCGGCCGCCTCTCGGCGTTCCGCACGCGTCTGCGGCTCACCGGAGCCGGCCTCCGCCTGTATCCCCTGGGACTGATCCGTCACGATCTGCGCACGGTCTCGGAAGCCCTCGGCCGTCACCTTGTCGAGGGCGACCTGCTTGCGGATCGCGGCGGCTTTCTCGTAGAGGCTCGGATCACCGTAGCTCGTGAGCACCTTCACCAGCACTGGCAGCAGCTCGATCATGAAGAACAGCGCGGCTATGAGGATGTGCGCCCACAGGATCGAGGGCTCCTTCTCGCTCAGCCGGTTCAATCCGCTGATCTGACTGAGCAGGCCGACCGCTCCGGCGTTGCCCTGCGCGACCGCATCGGCGCGTGCGTTGTACGCGGCGAGCGCCTGATCGTAGGAGTCGCGAGCTGTCGGCAGCTGCGACTTCGCCTGCTCGCGGTTCTGCGCCTCGGACGACGAGGTGTTCTCCTTCGCCGCAGTGCCGGCCGCGGCGAGCTCCTCGTTGGCGGTGCGCAGCTGGGCGGCGAGGGCGTCGTAGGTCTGCTGAGCCTCGGCGAGCTGCGCCTTGGCGGCGTCCGAACTGGCGCCCTGGCCGTTGACGCCGGTGCAGCCGGGGACGGTGCCGGCACCCTCACCCGTGAGCTCGCACTGGTACAGCACGCGCGCCTGGTCGATCACGGCCTGCTGGGCGGTCATCTTCGCGGTCACGTCGTCGACCGTGGCCTGAGCCGCGGACTCGGTCGCCGACGAGGAGTCGGTGCCGGCGACGATGCCGGTCGCCGCCTGGTTCTCGAGTTCGGCGACCTTGGCGGATGCCGCGTCGAGCGCGATCTTCTCCGGGCCGTTCTCGAGCGCCTCCTGGTCGGACTGCGACTGGGTGATGTTGGTGGAGGCGACCTCGCGGGCGATGTCGTTGTGGAAGATCTGCAGCACGAGTGGCTCGGCCACGACGAAGCCGATGATCGCGGCCATGATCACGCGCGGGATCGCAAGGCCGATGAGGCGCCAGACGTTCCTGGTCGAGCTCATGGTCGATGTGAGGAATCGGTCGAGGTTGAAGATGATGAGCGCCCAGACGAGCGCCAGGGGCACGGCCAACCAGACGGCCGCCTGCACCCCGGTGGTGAGTGCGAAGAGCATCGAGATCGCCGAGACGAGCGCGGTGCCGGCGAGCACGAAGAACATCTGCACGAAGCGCGGGGTCTCGCCGGGAACACGGTCGAGGATCTCGCCCTCCGCACCGCCGAGGATCGCGAGGGTCCGCGCGCGCGAGCCGGGAGTGCGCGGTGCGCGCTTCGCGCGGGGACGGCGGACGCGCGGCTCCCGCGGCGGCTTCACCGGAGCGGGTTCTTCGGCGGCGGACTCGTCAGCAGAGAGGGCGTCGGCGATCGGTGTCGTCTCTGCGGGCACGGACTCGGGCACCTCGCGGGTGGCGTCGTCGGTGCCGGTGGGCTCGAACTCACGCAGGAAGTCGAGATCATCCGTGACGGCGTCGGGTTCGCTGTCGAGGATGATCCGACCCTGCGAGTCGTAGCGACCCGGTCGATGGGCGGAATAGGGCATTCGAACAATCTACGAAAGGTCGCCTGTGGATAACGTGGAAAAGTCCTTGGAGCAGCTCACAGGTTGAACGGCGTCGCCGGGGATCACTCCGCGGGAAGCAGCCGATCGAGGGCCGCGGCGTAGGCCGACAGTCCGTCCTCGAGCGTGAAGTGGCCTGCCGCAGCGAGCGTGCCGAGCCCGTGGATCAGTCCCCACAGCGCGACGACATCCGTCGGTCGATCAAGGCCGACTGCCGCCGCCCCCTCGGCGAGCACCGCCTCGAGCCCGTCGATCAACGGCGCCATGGTGGGAGTCGGGGATCCGGGCACGCAGACCGTCGGGTCGTAGACGGCGTCGAACGCGTGCGGGTGCTCGACGGCGAAGCGGATGTACGCCGAGCCCCCGTCGGCGAGCGCGGCCCGCGGGGTCGAGGCCTTCTCGGCAGCGGTGCTCACCTGGCCCAGGAGATCGACCATGCTGCGCTCGGCGATCGCCTTGAGCAGTCCCAGGCGGTCGGAGAAGTGATGGTACGGGGCGTTGTGGCTGACGTTCGCGGCCCTGGCGACCTCGCGCAGGCTGATCTCCGCCGCGGGCATCCGCTCCAGCAGCTGCATGGCGGCGTCTTCCAGAGCACGGGCGAGATCGCCGTGGTGGTACCCGTCCTTGGAACTTGACATGAGCAACATCCTCTCCTATCTTGACAGTGTCCACCAGCTTGACACTGTCCAGATAGGAACCGGAAATGCCCGCTCTCGTGATCGACGGCCACCCCGACGCCCGCTCCCTGACCGCCGCTCTCGCCCAGCGCTACGCCGCAGGGCACGGCGACGCCCGTGTGCTCGCCCTCCGCGACCTCGACTTCGACCCGAACCTGCGCTTCGGCTACCGCGAGCGCATGACCCTCGAGCCCGACCTCGTCGAGGCGAAGCGCGCGCTGCAGGACGCTGACACGATCGTCATCGCGACGCCGCTGTGGTGGGGGTCGGTGCCCGCGCTGCTCAAGGGCTTCTTCGACCGCGCCCTGCTGCCGCAGCAGGAGTACCGCTACACGAAGCTCGGGCTCGTCGAGGGACTGCTGCCCGCGCGAAGGGGCAGGCTGCTGCTGCTCGCGGACACGCCCTGGTACTTCACACCCTTCACGGGGCTGCCCGCCCAGACCCACGTCACCCGAGGCACGATGCGCTTCTGCGGGATCCGCTCGGTGCGCACGCATCGCATGCTCGGCGTGAAGGATGCGAGCGAGACCACGATCTCCCGGTGGCTCGACCGCGCCGAGCACCTCGGCGCCGTCGACGCCCGCCGTGCCGGCCGGCCTCAGGCCATCGCGGCGGAGGCGGCCTCATCCTCGGTCGTGGCGACGAGCTGACCGCAGGCGCCGTCGATCTCCTTGCCGCGGGTGTCGCGGAGAGTCGTCGGGATGCCGGCATCGTTGAGCCTGCGCACGAACTCGTTCGTGACGTCTTTCTCCGACGCCGTCCAGATCGAGCCCGGCGTGGGATTCAGCGGGATCGGGTTCACGTGCACCCAGCCGCGTCCACGCTGGTTGAGCTTCTCCGCCAGCAGATCGGCACGCCAGGCGTGATCGTTCATGTCCTTGATCAGCGCGTACTCGATCGAGACGCGGCGACCGGTCTTGGCGTAATAGTCGTAGGCGGCGTCGAGGGCCTCGTCGACCTTCCAGCGCGAATTCACCGGGATGAGCTCGTCACGCAGGTGGTCGTCGGGGGCGTGCAGCGACAGCGCGAAGGTCACCGGGATGTTCTCGTCGGCGAGCTTCTTGATCGCGGGCACCAGGCCCACCGTCGAGACCGTGATGCCGCGGGCGCTCATCCCGAGCCCGTCCGGCTGCGGAGCGACCATCGAGCGCACCGCATCCATCACGCGCTTGTAGTTGGCGAGCGGCTCGCCCATCCCCATGAAGACGATGTTCGAGACGCGCTCCATGCTGTGGTCGTCGGACTTCTTGCCGCCCAGACCGCCCTCGGCGATGAGCCGGTTGGCGCGCACGATCTGTTCGATGATCTCGGCGGTCGACATGTTGCGGGTCAGGCCCGCCTGGCCGGTCGCGCAGAACGGGCAGTTCATGCCGCAGCCGGCCTGGCTCGACACGCACAGCGTGATGCGGCCGGGGTAGCGCATGAGAACCGACTCGACCAGGGCGCCGTCGTGCAGGCGCCACAGGAACTTGATCGTGTCGCCGCGGTCGGTCTCGAGGCGGCGGACCTCGGTGAGCAGCGGCGGGAGCATCCCGGCGACGAGCTGCTCGCGGGTGTCGGCCGGGAGGTCGGTCATCTGCTCGGGGTCCGACGTGTAGTGACGGAAGTAGTGCGTCGACAGCTGCTTGGCACGGAAGCCGGGCAGGCCGAGCTCTTTCACCTTCTCGACGCGCTCGGCCGGCGTGAGGTCGGCCAGGTGCACCGGCGGCTTGCCGCGCTTGGGGCTCGCGAACTGCAGCAGTGGACGCCCCTCGGCGTCCTTCTGCTGGGTCCATCCCTCGGTGGCAGGGCGCACCTGTGGCTTCCTGGTCTCGCGCACCTTGCCCTGGGCGGGGCGTCCCTGCGGGGCGGACGCGGATGCTGCGGGGCGCGTCTCGCGCGTGCGGGGAGTCTCGGTCATACCCTCCAGGGTACGCGGTGGCGGATGGGAAGGCCCTGGGGCGCGGGCGGTGACCTCTCTAGACTGAGCCCATGGATGCCGTGCTGTGGATCATCGCGATCGTCGTCGGCCTGATCGTCGTCGTGGCGATCCTCGCCGTCGCGGTCCGCGGCATGCGCCCCAAGCTGCCAGAGCCGCAGGTGTTCACCCCGTCGCCGACGACCGCGCGCACGGCTCCCGCTTCGTCGGCGTCGACGGCCGTCTCCGGTTTGACGCCGAGCGTGATCGCCGAGATCGACCGGCTCGTCGGGGCCGGGCAGAAGATCCACGCCATCAAGCTGTACCGCGACCACTCGGGCGTCGGCCTCAAGGAAGCGAAGGACCGCATCGACCACTGGTCGGTCAGCACCACGGCGCCGCACCTCGCCGCCGTGTCGAACGCCACGGCCACGCGCTCGTCGATCACTCCGACGGTCGCGACCCCTTCGTCCGTGCGTGCGTCGCTGCCGGCTTCGGTGGCCTCCGAGATCGACCGGATGGTCGCTGGGGGTTCCGCCATCGCCGCGATCAAGGCGCTCCGCGAGCACACGGGACTCGGACTCAAGGAATCGAAGGACCTGATCGAGGCCTGGCCGCACACCCACGCGTCCTGACCAACTTGTCGTTACAGGCTGCGCCCGGGAGAATGGACGTGCCCGCCCGATGAAGGAGCCCCATGTCTGACCGTCTCGACCGCGCCCGCACGACCGGCATCCTCGCCGTCCTCCGCGCCCCCTCCCCTGAACTGGCCATCGAGGCCTCGGAGGCGATCATCCGCGGCGGTGTCACCGGCATCGAGGTGACCTTCTCCACTCCGGACGCTCCGGCGGTCATCCGCGAACTCATCGCCCGCCACGGCGACGCCGCCTACGTCGGCGCGGGCACTGTGACCACCGCTGCACAGGCCGAGCACGCAGCGGACGCCGGAGCCGAGTTCCTGGTCAGCCCCGGCACACTGCCGCACCTCACGCGCAGCATGCTCGACACGGGCCGCGTCGTGATGACCGGCGCGATGACGCCGACCGAGGTCATGGGCGCGCTCGAGCTCGGCGTCGACGTCGTGAAGATCTTCCCGGCGTCGCTCGGCGGCCCGTCCTACCTCGGCGCCCTGCGGGGACCGTTCCCCGACGCCCCGCTCATGCCCACCGGCGGCGTGAACCCCGACAACCTGGCCGCCTGGTTCACCGCCGGCGCGGTCGCGGTCGGTGCGGGCGGAGACCTGGCGAACGGAACCTCGATCGCGAACGGCGACTGGGCCGACATCGAGCAGCGCGCCGCGCGATTCGCCACGGCACTCACCGCCGCGCGGAGCTGACCGCCACACGGGACTGATCACCGCGCGAGGTTGATCACCCGATGTCCGGCATCGTTTGGTATACCGGATGCATGCGTGCGCGAAGGATGTTGGCCGTCGGCGCCGTCACAGTTGCCCTGCTGACCGTGACGGCCTGCACAGCAGCGCCGCATCCTTCCCCGTCGACCCAGGAGGCTGCCATGACCGAAGCCACTCGCGATCTGCTCGCCGCCGCTGAGGACGGAGACGCGATCGCCGTGCAGACGGCGATCGACGAGGGCGCGGACATCGAGGCGCGCGGATCCGGCGGGATGACAGCCCTGGTGGCGGCGACCAAGGCGAACCACGTCGACGCGGCCCGGGTCCTGATCGAGGCGGGGGCGGACGTGAACGCCAAAGACGACATCCAGGACTCCGCCTACCTGTACGCGGGCGCGCGCGGACATGACGAGATCCTCCGTCTGACCCTCGACAACGGCGCCGACCTCGCGAGCACCAACCGCTTCGGCGGTACGGCCCTGATCCCGGCGTCCGAGCGCGGACTGCTCGCGACGATCGAGATCCTGCTCGAGGCCGGCGTCGACCCGAACCACATCAACAACCTGAACTGGACGGCGCTGCACGAGGCGATCGTGCTCGGCGACGGATCCTCGACCTACGTCGACGTGGTTCGTGCCCTCCTCGACGGCGGGGCCGACAGTGGCATCACGGACGGCGACGGCGTGCTCCCGGTCGACCTCGCGAAGGCCAGGGGCTACGACGCGATCGTCGCCGAGCTCGAACGGTGATCACCCTCGACCCGTGGGCCTGGGCGGCGCTCGCGGTGGCGGCGGCGGTCATCGGCATCTCGAAGACCGCACTGCCGGGCGGGAGCATCCTGGCGATCGCGCTGTTCGCGGCCGTCCTGCCCGCCCGCACCTCGACCGCGGCGACCCTGCTGCTCCTGATGGTCGGCGACCTGTTCGCCCTGTTCGCCTACCGCCGGCACGCGCACTGGCCCACGCTGCTGCGGCTCGCCCCCGCGGTCATCGCGGGATTGCTGGTCGGATTCGCGTTCCTCGCGCTCGCCGGCGATGGTGTGGTGCGCCGTGCGATCGGAGTGATCCTGCTGCTCATGATCGCCGTGACGCTGTGGCGCCGGTGGCGGCAGAGCAGAGCGGATACCGCGTCACCGCCCTCCAGCGGCATCCTGCTCGCAGGCGCCTACGGCACGCTCGGCGGCTTCACGACCATGGTCGCGAACGCCGGCGGGCCCGTCATGTCGATGTACTTCCTGGCCACCCGCACCCCGGTGCAGGTGTTCCTCGGCACCTCCGCGTGGTTCTTCGCCATCATTAATGTGATCAAGGTGCCGTTCCTCGCGGGCCTCGGGCTGTTCGAGCCACCGGTACTGCTGATGGATGCCGTGCTCGCGCCGCTCGTGGTGGTCGGCGCGCTTCTCGGGTTGCGGGTCGCCCGTCGCATGAATCAGCGTGTGTTCGACCGCATCGTGATCGCACTCACGATCGTCGGTGCGGTCTACCTGCTGATCTGACCACGTCTATCTGCTCCCGCTCTGACTCCGGGCCGCGGGAACCTCAGTCGAGGAAGATGTCGGGGAAGAGCGCACTGTCGGGAGTGCCGGGGATCGCGGCATAGCCGGAGAAGTCGATCACACCGTCGGCTTCGAGCACGTCCTCGACGATGAGCGTCTGACCGGTGTACGACGCCGCGGGCTTGAGCAGCACGGCATACGCGGCGTCCGCATAGATGTCGGGCGTGCGGCTCGCAGCCATGACCTTGTCACCACCGAGGAGGTTCTGCACGGCCGCCGTCGCGATCGTGGTGCGCGGCCACAGGGTGTTGGCGGCGATCCCGTCGCGTGCGAACTCGGCGGCGAGGCCGAGGGTCGCCATGGTCATGCCGAACTTCGCGAGCGTGTATCCGGTGTGCGCGCCCAACCACTTCGGGGTCGGGTTGAGGGGTGGCGACAGCGAGAGGATGTGCGGGTTCTCGGCATCCTTCAGGATCGGCACGGCGGCGCGCGAGAGCATGAACGTGCCGCGTACGTTGACGTCCTGCATCAGGTCGTACTTCTTGGCGTTCAGGTCGAGCGAGCGCGAGAGGTCGATGACGCTGGCGTTGTTGATCACGATGTCGATGCCGCCGAACTCGCCCTGCGTCTTCATGACCGCTTCGGTGATGTCGTCGTCGTCGCGCACGTCGCCGACGATCGGCAGAGCCTGGCCGCCGGCCGCGCGGATCTGCTCGGCCGCGGTGTGGATCGTGCCTTCGAGCTTCGGATGCGGGGTGTCGGTCTTCGCGAGCATCGCGATGTTCGCACCGTCGGCAGCCGCCCTCAGCGCGATCGCGAGGCCGATGCCGCGGCTGCCGCCCGACATCAAGATGGTCTTGCCTGCAAGGGACATGGGTTCTCCTGTGTTCTCGATCGCGGGTTCTGAGGGGTGCCGCGGGTCAGCGCGGCGCCATGCGGATGGCGCCGTCGAGGCGGATGGTCTCGCCGTTGAGGTAACCGTTCTCGACGATCTGCTGCACGAGAGCGGCGTACTCGTCGGGGCGTCCGAGGCGCGAAGGGAAAGGCACCTGCTGGCCGAGCGAGTCCTGGGCCGCCTGCGGAAGACCCATCAGCATCGGGGTCTCCATGATGCCCGGAGCGATCGTGCACACCCTGATGCCGTAGCGGGCGAGCTCGCGCGCCACCGGGAGAGTCATGGCGTGCACACCGCCCTTGGATGCGGAGTAGGCGGGTTGGCCGATCTGACCGTCGAACGCGGCGACGCTCGCGGTGTTCACGATGACGCCGCGCTCCTCGTCGTGCAGCTCGTTCTTCGCGATCACGGCGGATGCCTGTGAGATGACGTTGAACGTGCCGACGAGGTTGATGCGGATCACGCGCTCGAAGTCGGCGAGCACAGCCGGGTTGCCTTCGCGGTCGAGCACCTTGGCGGGCGGCGCGATGCCGGCGCAGTTCACGACCACCCGCAGCGGAGCGGCGGACTGCGCGGCTGCGACGGCCGCCTGCACCTCATCCGCGTTCGTGACGTCGGCCGCGACGAACAGCCCACCGAGTTCGTCCGCGATCTCGGCACCCTTCGACGAGGCGAGGTCGATGATGGTGACGTGCGCTCCCGCGGCGACGAGCCGGCGCGCCGTGGCGAGTCCGAGACCCGAGGCTCCGCCGGTGACGAGTGCACCCTGTCCGCTGATCTGCATCTGATGTTCTCCTTCGAACGTCGTCGTGCGACATGCATTGATGGAACGCAGTCCCAGCCTACGTGGTTCTTGGTTTCACCACGAGCCGAGGTACGGCGTCGAGAGCGAGCCTACGACACCGCCTCGCGCGCGAAGGAACCCGATAACCGATGCGGGTAGGATCCGGAGAATGCGCCGCTCGCCCGGGATCCTCCGATCCGCGGGCACCGTCGCCCCGCCGGTGATAATGCGGCTCATTACCACGGCGAGCCTGGCGCTCCTGCTGCTCTTCGCCCTCGCCGTGACCACCCACGGGGCGCAGGACGAGAACGGCGCTGCCCCCTCCCTCACCGCCGCAGTCGTCGACGCGTTCGACCATGCGGCCGCAGCCGCCCAGGAGCAGGTCCTCACCGCCGCACCCGACAGCGGGACGAGCGCTCTCGTCGGAGCTGCGCTCTGCGCTCTGGGCGTGCTGTGCGGGCTCGCCGTGATGCTCCTGCGAACACGCGCAGCGCACCGCCGGGCACTGGTCACGCGACTCCGAGCCGGATCCGAGGCTCTGCGTCGATCGTCTGCATCTCCCCCGCGCCCACGCGCGACGACGCTCTCCCTCCTCCAGCTCGGCCTCTCCCGAACCTGATCCGCCGGCCGCACCCGCGCGACCGCATCGATCGCTCGCAACCCGGCCTCCCCCGCGGCATCCCCTCGATGTCCCTGTCGACCTCCTGTGTCGACGTCTCGCGTCGACATCTCGCGTCGACTCCGCGCGACCCCGACTCCTGAAGCCGTGCGTTGTGTGCGCGGCACCATCCGAGGCTCCGCCCTCTCGAACAATCTGCTCTCACCCCTCGAAGGAGACCCATGAAAAGCCCCGTGGACGACGCCGATCGGCGCGCTCCCCAACGCCCGAGTCCGCAGACGAACCCGATCGGCTGGACGATGCGGCGCGCGGTAGGCACGACCGTCATGGGAGCGGTGCTCAGCGTCCTGATCCTGCTCGTCGGCGGGGAGTCGGCGGCCGCACACGTGCCCCACAGCATGGTCGGCCGCTCAGAGGCGGATACGCCCGCGACGACTCAGACCCCCGCACCCGCACCCGCACCCACACCCACACCCACACCCACACCGACACCGACACCGACCAGCAGCACGACGCACGAGCAGCAGAACGGCGAGCGGAGGGTGCAGCGCGACGACCTCGGATTCCTGGGGACCGTCTTCCTCGTCGGGATCGGCTTCCTCCTCGCCCTCGGAGCGACCGGGGTGGTCTTGGCGGGGCGCGCGCGGCGGAGACGCGATCGGGCAGCGGAGACGGGACCGTTCGATGAAGCGTGAGAGCGTCCCGAAGTACGCCGTCGCCTTCGTGATCGCCGGCCTCGTCGTCCTGATCGACCAGAGCACCAAAGCGGCCGCGATCGCCGGGCTCAGCCAGACGGAACGGATACCCGTTCTGGGTGATGCGCTCGGCCTGCAGCTCGCCTACAACCCCGGGGCGGTGCTGTCGCTGGGCTCCGGGGCGACCTGGGTGCTGACCGTGGTCGGCGTGGGCGCCGTCGCCGCCCTGTTCGTCGCCGCGGTCCGCGCACGCACGACGTGGCGGGCCTGGGGGTTGGGTTTCATCCTCGGGGGCGCCATCGGGAACGTGCTGGACCGTCTGCTCGCTCCCCCCGGGTTCGGCATCGGCCATGTCACCGACTTCCTCGCGTACGGGAACTGGTTCATCGGGAACCTCGCCGACGTCGCGCTCGCGATCGGAGGCGTCGTCCTCGTCATCGGGGCCGGGGTCCGTCACCGTGCGCAGACACGGAACGCGGCACTCGGCGACCGGCCGGACGACGAACGAGAGGGCGCGAACGGATGAACAACTGGATGCCGGACGCGCCGCCGACCTTCGCCGACCTCGTGCTGCCCGCACCGGGCCCGTTCCCCCTCCTGCCCCTGGTCGCCGCCGTGCTGGCCATGGCGTACCTCGTCGGCGCGATCCGCCTCTGGCGGCAGCACCGCCGGTGGCCCGTCTGGCGCACGGTCGTGTTCCTCCTGGGCTGCCTCGCGCTCGCGGCCATCACCGGTCTCGGGGTCGAGGCGTACGGCTACGCGCTGATGTCGGTGTTCATGTTCCAGCAGCTCACGCTGATGATCGCGATCCCGCCCCTGCTGGTGCTCGGATCACCGGGCACCCTGCTCCTGCGTGCCACGCCCCACCACGGGCTGGGTGCCGCCGCGCTGCGTGCCGCGCACGGCGGACTCCGCAGCCGCGTCGCCCGATGGATCCTGAGCCCGTGGATCGCCCTGCCGGTGTACCTGATCGCGTTCTACGGTCTGTATCTGGCCGGTCTCGCCGATCGCGTCCTCGCTGCTCCCGGCGGTCACATCGCCCTGGAGGTCGGGTTCCTCATCGTGGGCATCCTGTTCGCGATCCCGGTGCTGAGCTCCGATCCCCTCCCCGTGCGTCTCGGGCACGGCGGGCGGGCACTCGACGTCTTCGCCGAGGCCGCCCTGCACGCGTTCTTCGGGGTCTTCCTGATGATGGCGACGACGATGCTCGTCGACCACTTCGTCGCCCCGACCCTCGCCCTCGGGATGGATCCGCTCGAGGACCAGCGTCTGGCGGGCGGTCTGGCCTGGTCCTACGGCGAGGCGCCGACGCTGCTGATGCTCGTGTACGTGATGCATCGGTGGTTCCGTGACGACACGGCCCGCGCCGCCGCCGATGACCGCTACGCCGATGCGCACGGCACGACCGAGCTCGACGCCTACAACGCCTACCTCGAAGGCCTGCGCGACGAGAGCCGATGAACCGCACCCGTCGCCGTCACCCGTCGCCGTCGGGCAGGATGGACGGATGAGCATCCCCTCCGCCTCCCTCGACGTGCCGACGCGGGTGCGCGAGCTCGCCCGCGGTGCGAAGCTCGTGCCGGTCTGGCTCAACGGGATCGGCGGGCTGACCTTCCGCACCGACGACGGCCGGTACATCAAATGGGGGCCGCTCGACGACGAGGCGAACATGCGCGACGAAGCCGAGCGCATGCGGTGGGCGCGCACCTGGATCGCGGTGCCCGAGGTGCTCGAACAGGGGCAGGACGAGACACACGAGTGGCTCGTCACCGTCGCGCTCGACGCGAGCAGTGCCGTCGACCCGCGCTGGGCCGACCAGCCCGAGACCGCGGTACGGGCGGTCGGCGCGGGCCTGCGGGCGCTGCACGACGCCCTGCCCGTGGCCGAATGCCCCTGGGAGTGGAGCACGCAGTGGCGGATCGCCAACGCCGCCGACCGCGGAACGATCGTGCCCGACGAGCTGCTCCAGACGCCGCCGATCGACCGACTGGTGGTGTGCCACGGCGATGCCTGCATGCCGAACACGCTTCTCGATGCCGCCGGCCGTCCCGCCGCGTTCGTCGATCTCGCAGCTCTCGGAGTCGCCGACCGCTGGGCCGACATCGCCGTGGCATCGATGAGCACGATGTGGAACTTCGGATCCGGCTGGGAGGACACGCTCATCGAGGCCTACGGGGTCGAGCCCGACCGCGAGCGCCTCGAGTACTACCGGCGGCTCTGGAACGAGACATGAGCGTGGCGCCCCCGCCCGCCGGTCGACCGCCGGTGTTCGGCCCGGTCGTCGACGACATGACCCGGTGCGTGCACTACCGGGGCCCGACAGACATCATCGCGATCCGCTTCGCCTGCTGCGGCGATCACTACCCGTGCCATCGCTGTCACGAGGAGTCCGCGGGGCATCCGGCGCAGCAGTGGGCGCCCGAGCAGCACGACACCGCGGCGATCCTCTGCGGCGCATGCGGACACGAGCTCACGATCACCGAGTACTTCGCGGTGACGGGCTGCCCTCGCTGCACCGCCCCGTTCAACGAGCGCTGTGCTCTGCACCGGGAGCACTACTTCCAGCCGAGTTGGAGCTAGCCGGCCCTAGCTCCACACGAATCGGAAGGTCCCGACGAGGACGGCGGCGGCGAGGGCGAGCGCCATGATCGCGATGCCGCCGATCAGCGCCACCGCATCGCGCGGGTGCAACCGCGACGGTCGCGACCAGGTGCGGGGGATGCCGGAGCCGAAGCCGCGCGCCTCCATCGCGAGTGCCAGCGTGGACCCGCGCCGCACCGCGAACACGAGCAGCACGAAGGCCATCGAGAAGAACCGTCGCAGCACACCCCGATCCCCCACGCCCCGTGCACGACGGGCCAGACTCATGGTGCGCCAGTCGTCGAGGAACAGGCCCAGCATCCGGGTGCCGGCGAGGATGCCGAGCACGAAGCGACTGGGGAGCTTCGCGACCTGGGCCAGCGCATCGGCGAGCTCCGTGGGGTCGGTGCCGCCGAAGAGCAGGATCGTCGGCAGTCCGAGCGCGATCACGCGCAGGCTCACCGCGATCGCGAGCGTGATGGAATCCTCGCTGATCGTCGCGAATCCGAAGGTCCAGTAGATCCGCCCCGCGGGTTCGGCGTAGAGCAGCATGCTCACGCCGGCGATCGGTGCGAAGATCGCGATCGGCAGCAGGCGCTTCAGCACCGTCGACAGCCGCAGTCCGGTCAAGGGCAGGCAGAGCAGCTGCAGGACGATCGCGGCCAGCGCGCTCGTGACGTCGATCGACGCGAACAGCGGCACCGACAGCAGCACGGCGAGCACCAGCTTCGTCACCGGGTTCACACCGTCGAGCCATACCGTCCGTGCGGTCTCGACCGCCGTCACGATGTCGCCTCCCCTTCGCGTCCCAGTTCGATGCGATGCCCGCCCAGGTACCGGATCACGGCGTCGTCGTGCGTGACCGCGACGATCGAACGACCGCGCGCGATCTCCTCCTGCAGGAGCGCGACGAGCGAGATCCACCCACGCCGGTCCTGCCCGAAGGTCGGCTCATCGAGCACGATCACCTCGGGTGCTCCCGCGAGCACGGTCGCGACGGACAGTCGACGCTTCTGCCCGCCGGAGAGCGTGAACGGGTTCGCGAGCGCGAGAGACACGAGTCCGAGGCGCTCGAGCAGTTCCTCGACGACGCCGTCCGTCTTCGCGCGGTCCCACCCGAGGGCTCGCGGGCCGACGGCGAGCTCGTCGCGCAGCGTCTGCGTGAGGAACTGATGCTCCGGCTCCTGGAAGACCATGCCGATGCGGGTGAGCAGCTCACGCGAGGACCAGCGGATCGGGCGGGGTCCCTTGCGCCCCGCCAGCTCGCGTGCCGAACGCACCTCGCCGGCCTGCTCCGGGATGAGGCCGGCGAGGGTGAGTGCGAGCGTCGACTTGCCCGCGCCGTTCGGCCCGGTGATCACGGTCGCGTTCGCACGCGGCACGCGCAGGTCGAGCCCCGACTGCACGACGACGCCCGCCTCTCTCGCGATCGAGAGCGCGGAGGTCTTGAGGGCATCGGAGGCAGGAACCTGTTCGAGCATCGGAAGGTCGATGCCGCGGTCGGGCACCCACACCCCCGCATCGGCGAGCACGTCGCCGTGGGCCGCGAACACCTGCGCGGGCGCACCGTCGGCGAGGAGTCCTCCGTCGGCCGCCAGCACGATCACGCGCGTCATCAGATCGACCCAGATCGGGGTGCGGTGCTCGACGACCACGAGCGTCGCGCCGGTCGTCTCGACGGCGCGCTCGACACTCGCCCGCACCTCCCGCACCCCCTCCGGGTCGAGGTTCGCGGTGGGTTCGTCGAGCAGCAGCA
>NZ_DFQP01000112.1:0-19257 GCF_002377845.1 Microbacterium sp. UBA3486 | reverse complement strand
GGTGGGTTCGTCGAGCAGCAGCAGACCCGGTCGCATCGCGAGCACACCGGCCAGCACCAGCCGCTGCTTCTGCCCGCCGGAGAGCGCCTTCGTGGGGCGTCGCAGCGGAACATCGAGGCCGACGGCGTCGAGCGCCTCGGCGACGCGACCCGGGATCTCGGACGCCGCGACGCCCAGGTTCTCGCAGCCGAACGCGACGTCGTCGCCGACCTTCGACAGCACGATGCCGGCGTCCGGGTCCTGCAGGACGAGTCCGACCTGACCGTGCCGTGACTCGGGGGCCGCACCGTCGATGCGCAACGAACCCGTCCGTTCCCCCTCGTCGTCATCGCCGAGGACCCCGGCGAGACCGGCGAGCAGCGTCGACTTCCCTGCGCCCGAGGCGCCGAGCAGGAGCACCCGCTCGCCCGGTTCGATCGTGAAGGAGACGTCCGCGACGGCGGGACGCTTTCGACCGGCGTACCGCCAGCCCCAGCCCGCAGCCTGCACGCGGGCCGGGGAGGCGAGGGTCACGCTCAGACCTCGCGCACGTGCTCTCGCCCGACGGCGAAGCGGTTGAGGGCGCCGGTGACGGCGAGGGCACGCACGAGCAGCCAACCGACCACGCCGGCCAGGATCGCCCCGGAGACGACCACGCTGATCAGATAGATCGTGTTGAACTCGACCGACTTCAGGATGTTCGGCGAGCTGCCGTAGAACAGCTCGAACACCCAGGCGGCCACGGCGGCTCCGACGCCGGCGAGCGCAGCGACTGCGATCCCGAAACGACGGTAGAAGAACAGGGCGAAGATGATCTCTGCACCGAGGCCCTGCACGATGCCCGACAACACGGTCGAGACACCCCACACGTTGCCGATCAGCATCGACACGATCGCGGCGACCAGTTCGACCACGAGCGCGGCCCCCGGCTTGCGGATCACGAGACCGCCGACGACACCGCCGAGCAGCCAGATGCCCACGGCGATGCCACCGAGGCCCGGTGTCAGGGCGTCGGCCGCGCCGAACCACGCGTATCCGATGGTGTTCCAGCCCCAGAACACGAGACCGATCGCGACGCCGAGGACTGCGGCGACGACGATGTCGACGACGCGCCAGCGCCAGATCGATGGGCGGTGCAGGCCGTTCGCATCGGCGGATGCCTGCTGTGCGGATGTGGACGTAGGCGTACTCATCTGAACTCCTCCCTGCGCTGGCATGACCCAGATCAGGTTCGACGGTCGAAGCGCGATTCGCTCCCTCTCAGCCCGGCTCGCCGGACTCCCGTGGTTGTGCTGAAGATCCTACCCGCTGGCGACACCCGCGTGGCGACAGGTCTGTGCGCCGCGGAACCCGCCCGGGATTGGGTACCGTGAACGAGTGACCGCAACAGATCCCGCCGACGAGGCGACGGGCGTCGTCCGTGACGACGGCCCCGCGACCACCGCCCCCTCCGGCCCCGTCGATGCCGCGTCGGCCGGTTCGGTGCTGACGGCCGAGCAGACGTCGACCCGCGCGCTCGCACCGGAATCGGTGGTCGCCCCGGAACCGGCCACGCCCGCTCTGACGAAACCGCCATTCGTTCCGCGTGAGACTGCCGCAGGAGACGCCGACGATCCTCTCGCCGCTCGCGACGCGGCCACCCCCCAGTGGGCGGACGAGACCACCACCGCCACCGCTCTGACCTGGGTGGACCCCGCGACGGTGGCCGACCACACCGCCACCGCGACTCTCGACGAGACGTCGGAAGCCGAGCGGACGAACGGCCTGCTCCGCGGGGCACGCCTGCGCCCGGCCGTCGCCCGTCCCGGCATCCTCGTTCCACTGGCCACGCTCGTGGGCCTCGTCGCCGCGTATGCCGGCACCACGCTGCTCTGGCCGCTGCACGAGGTACCCCCGACAGTACAATCCGTCGAGTTCGCGACGGCGTCCGCTGCCGCAGCCACCGTCACCTGGCCCACCGAGGGCTCGGGCGCCGTCGGCATCTCCGGCATGAGCACTGCGGCTTCGATCCCCGATGCGGTGAGCATCGCGAGCATCACCAAGGTCGTGAGCAGCCTGATGGTGCTCGACCGTATGCCGCTGGCGGTGGGCGAACAGGGGCCCGAGTTCTCGTTCACCCGGGCCGACAGCGTGAAGTACTGGGACTACCGGCGCAGCGACCAGTCCGCACTCGATGTGCCGATCGGCGGGGTGCTGACCGAATATCAACTGCTGCAGGGCACGCTGATGGGATCGGCGAACAACTACATCGACCGGCTCGCGAGCGAGATCTGGGGGTCCGATCGCGAATTCGCCCGGGCCGCCGAGGTGTGGCTGCGCGAACGAGGCCTCACCGGCATCACCGTGGTGACGCCGTCCGGCTTCGACGAGCGCAACGTGGCCACCCGCGAGGCGCTGGTCGCCCTCGGCGAGCGTGCCATGCAGAACCCGGTGTTCGCCGAGATCGTCGGCACCAAGTCGGTGGACCTCCCGGGCGCCGGTACCGTCGTCAACACGAACGGGATGCTCGACGATCCCGGTGTCGTCGGCATCAAGACCGGCACGCTCGTCGGCTGGAACCTGCTCACTGCCAAGGACGTCGTCATCGGCGACACGACCGTGCACCTCTTCGCCGCGGCGCTGAACCAGGCCGGCAACGATGAGCGACTCGCTCTCACCCGCTCCCTGTTCACGGAGGCGGAAGCGGCGCTGAAGGCGCAGCCGCCCGCCGTCGCGAAGGACACCGTGGTCGGTCAGGTCACGACCCCCTGGGGGGAGAAGGTCGACGTCATCACCGAGGCCGATGCCGATGTGGTGCTGTGGAACGGGGCGACCGCCACCGCGGCGACGGCCTTCGATCTCGGCGAAGATCGGGAACAGGACGACGCTGTGGGCACGCTGACGACGACCGGTCCGCTCAACACCGTCACCACGCCTCTGGTGCTGGCCGAGGATGTGGAGGGGCCGAGCCCGTGGTGGCGTCTGACCCACCCGCTCGAGCTGCTCGGAATCAGGGCCGACCGCTCCTGACACCTCGTCACGCGCGCTGTGCCGGCGCCCGCGACGACGCGATCCGCGCACGACGACGCCCCACCCCGCGTGAGCGGAGTGGGGCGTCGTCGTGCGGATGCCGGAGGGCGGGAACGCTCAGGAACGGTGGCTCGAACCGTCGGCCCCGTCTTCCAGCAGGGCCTGGGCTGCCGCCGTCTCGGCAGCGGGCAGCTGAGCACCGATCGAGGCTCCGGCAACGGCGGCCGCAGCCTCCTCCCCTGCACCTTCGGCATCGCTCGCATCGCCCGAGACGACGACGGGCGTCGTGCCGGTGAGGGCGTCTTCGGCGTCGATGTCGGTCGCCGCCTGCTCGAACTGCGACTGGTACAGACGCCAGTAGGCGCCCTGCGCGGCGATGAGCTCGTCGTGCGTGCCCTTCTCCACGATGTCACCGTGCTCCATCACCAGGATGAGGTCGGCGTCGCGGATGGTCGACAGTCGGTGCGCGATCACGAACGACGTGCGTCCTTCACGAAGCGCGGCCATCGCGTGCTGCAGCAGCAGTTCGGTGCGGGTGTCGACGGCCGACGTGGCCTCATCGAGGATGAGGATCGACGGCTGAGCGACGAATGCCCGCGCGATGGTGATGAGCTGACGCTCGCCTGCCGACACGTTCGCGGCATCCTCGTCGAGCACCGTGTCGTAGCCCTCGGGGAGGGCGTGCACGAAGCGATCGACATAGGTCGCCTTGGCGGCGGCGAGAACCTCGTCGTCGGTCGCGGTGGAGCGACCGTAGCGGATGTTCTCGCGGATGCTGCCGGCGAACAGCCACGGATCCTGGAGCACCATGCCGGTGCGCGACCGCAGTTCGTCGCGGGTCACCTCGGCGATGTCCTGGCCGTCGAGCATGATGCGCCCGCCGCTGAGCTCGTAGAAGCGCATGATCAGGTTGACCAAGGTCGTCTTTCCCGCACCGGTCGGACCGACGATGGCGACGGTCTGCCCCGGCTCCACCCGGAATGACAGGTCGCGGATGAGCGGACGCTCGGGTGTGTACGAGAACGCGACGTTCTCGAACTCTATGACGCCCTTGCCCTCCACCAGCTCGGGGGCATCGGCGTCGTCCGCCTCCTGCTCCTCGGCGTCGAGCAGTTCGAAGACCCGCTCGGCGGAGGCCGTGCCGGACTGCACGACCGCGGCCATGCCACCCAGCTCGGACAGGGGCTGCGTGAACTGCTGCGAGTACTGGATGAATGCCTGCACGTCGCCGAGACGGAGTTGACCGTTCGCGACCATCAGACCGCCGAGCACCGCGATGCCCACGTAGCTGAGGTTTCCGACGAACATCATCGCCGGCATGATGATGCCGGAGAGGAACTGTGCCTTGAAGCTCGCCTGGAACAGCTCTTCGTTCTCGACCTGGAACTTGTCCAGCGCGTCCTTCTCCCGGCCGAAGACCTTCACGAGCGCGTGGCCGGAGAACGCCTCCTCGACGCGGGCGTTCAGGCGACCGACCTTGCGCCACTGGGTGCCGAAGGCCTTCTGCGAGCGCGGTCCGATGATGCCGAAGATGACGCCCATGAGCGGCAGCGTGATGAGGGCGACGAGCGCGAGCTGCCACGAGATCGAGAACATCATCACGAGCACGCCGATCACGGTGAGCACCGAAGTGAGTGCTCCCGAGAGCGACTGCTGCATCGTCTGCGTGATGTTGTCGATGTCGTTCGTGACGCGCGAGATCAGCTCGCCGCGCTGCACCTTGTCGAAGTACGCCAGCGGCAGGCGGTTGATCTTCGCCTCGACCGACTCGCGCAGCCGCCACATGGTGCGGACCATGATCACGTTGATGACGTAGCCCTGGATCCAGGTGAGGAAGGCCGCGGCCACGTAGATGCCGAGCACCGCGGCGATGACGAGACGCAGCGCATCGAAGTCGATGCCCTGGCCGACCGTGAAGTCGCCCAGCGCGCCGACCTGGTTCGCGAAGTCGTCCTGCCCACCGGCCCGCAGCGCCTCGACGACGACATCCTGCGACGTCCCGGCCGGGAAGCCGGGGAACCCGTCGGTCGGCTGTCCGAGCTGGATGGAGATGAAGCCCTTGTAGACGAGGTTGGTGGCCTCGGCGAGCACCTTGGGCGCCGCGACCGTCAGGACCACGCCGATCGCACCCAGGATCGACACGAAGACGAACCAGATGGCCGACGGCTTGAGCAGCCCGATCATGCGCGCGAAACTCGGACCGAAGTTGTCGGCCTTGCCCGGCGCGACGCTGTCCCAATCGCCGGAGTTCTGACGTGCCTGCTCGGCGAGCTCGGCCTCGTACTTCTCCTCGGCGCTCAGCTCGACCTCGGCGACGGGCGCTGCCGCCTTGCCGCGGCCGCGTCTGGCCGTGCGCTTCTCGTTGTTGTCCTGCGCGCTCATGCGTCCACCCCCAGCTGCGACTCGACGATCTCTCGGTAGGTGTCGCTCGTCTCGAGCAGTTCCTCGTGCGTGCCGACGCCGACCATGGTTCCGCCGTCGAGGACGACGATGCGGTCCGCGTCCGTGATGGTGGAGATGCGCTGGGCGACCACGATCTTCGTCACGTGCGGGAGCTCCCGCCACAACGCCTGCCGCAATCGCGCGTCCGTCGTGAGGTCGAGGGCCGAGAACGAGTCGTCGAAGACCAGGATCTGCGGCTGGTGCACGATCGCGCGGGCGATCGCGAGTCGCTGACGCTGACCACCCGAGACGTTCGTGCCGCCCTGGGCGATGCGGGAGTCGAGACCATCGGGCATCTCCTCGACGAAGTCGCGACCCTGTGCGATGTCGAGCGCGTGCCACAGCTCTTCGTCGGTGGCCTCTTCCCGGCCGTAGCGCAGGTTCGACGCGACGGTGCCGGTGAAGAGGAACGGACGCTGCGGCACCAGGCCGATGCTGTCCCACAGCGACTCGACGTCGGCCTCGCGCACATCGGTGCCGCCGACGTGCACGGAACCGCCCGAGACGTCGAACAGGCGCGGGATGAGCGACACGAGGGTCGTCTTGCCCGAGCCGGTGGATCCGACGATCGCGACGGTCTCACCCGGCTGCGCGGCGAAGCTGATGCCGGTGAGCACGGGGGAATCGGCGCCGGGGTAGGTGAACTCGACGTCGTCGAGCGCCACGGATCCGGGGACCGGGAACTCGGTGACGCCGTTCTCGGGGCGGACCAGCGTGGACTCGGAGTCGAGAACCTCGCCGATGCGCTCGGCAGACACCGCGGCGCGCGGGATCATCATCGCCATGAAGCTCGCCATGATGACGCCGCCCATGATCTGGCCGATGTACTGCATGAAGGCGAACAGTGTGCCCACCTGCACCGTGCCGTTGTTGACCTCGATGCCGCCGAACCAGATGACCGAGACGACCGTGACGTTCAGGATGAGCATGAACAGCGGGAACAGCAGCACGAAGAGCGAGCCCACCTTGCGGCCGACGACCATGATGTCGGTGTTGGCGCCGCGGAAGCGGTCTTCCTCGATGCGCTCGCGCACGAATGCCCGCACGACGCGCACGCCGGTGAGCTGTTCGCGCATGATGCGGTTGACGTTGTCGAGCTTGCCCTGGTAGCTGCGGAACAGCGGGACCATGCGCCCGATCACGAGGGCGGCCAGGATCAGCAGCAGCGGCACAGACACGGCGATGAGCCAGCTGAGGCCGACGTTCGTCTGAATGGCGAAGATGATGCCGCCGATCGCGAGGAGCGGCGCCGTGACGAGCATGGTCGCGCCCATCATCGCCAGCATCTGCACCTGCTGCACATCGTTCGTGTTGCGGGTGATGAGCGAGCCGGCGCCGAACTGCGAGACCTCACGCTCGGAGAAGCCGCTGACCTTGCCGAAGACGTCGGCGCGGATGTCGCGGCCGGCGCCCATCGCTGCGCGCGCGGCGAAGTACGTCGCAGTGACCGAGGCGATGATCTGCCCCAGCGAGACCGCGAGCATGAACAGACCGGTGCTCCAGATGTAGCCGGTGTCACCGCGGGCGACGCCCTTGTCGATGATGTCGGCGTTCAGACGCGGGAGGTAGAGGGTCGCTGCGACGCTGGCGAGCTGGAAGACCAGCACCGCGAGCAGCAACCATCGGTATCGGGAGAGATAGCGGAGGAGGATTTTTCCCAGCACAGGCGGACTTTCTAGGAAGGATGGAGCGGCGGATTTCTCGGCAGACGGATGCCGACCGACAATCGGCCACAAGACAGAGTGCCACGATCCGCGGACATTCGTATCCCCCTCATGGGGGACCTTCGCTCACAGCGAACCGCTTCCCGTCCCGATCAGCGGTTTCTGCACACGGGCGAACAACGGCGAAGCGTTCCTTCCTTCACCTTTTGTGTTTACTCACTGATACAACTTGTGATAGACATATGGCACAAAGAGGACGGACTCCCCATGCACGCGACCATCGCATCCCCGATCCGATCCGGGCAGCTCCTGCTGGACCCCGGGCAGGTGCTCGGCGCTGTCTTCTCGATGCCCTGGGTGTCTCTGATCCTCGCGGCGATCATCGCGGTCGGCATCACCGTCACACCCCGATGGCGCGCACGGACCGAGAGCCGGGCGCGCCTCGCCCCGGCGGCATCCGGCGTGGTCTTCGCCCGTTACTCGCCGGAGCACCGCACCCTCGGAGTCGCCGCGATCGCGGTGATCGTGATCTTCGTCGCCGAGAACCTGATCACCGGGTACGCCCTCGACCTCAACGGCGTCGTCTCGTGGTGGCGCTACGCGACACCGGTGCTCACGGCCGGCATCGGTGTGGCCGTCCTGCTGGCCCTGATCGCGACGAGAGGCAGCACGCCGCCGGAGCGCCCCGTCCTCTCCGCCCGCCGCACCTGGCTGAGCTTCAGTCCGCGCATCGGTTCGGTGGGCGCCGCCGCAGCGCTGCTCGCTCTCACGGTCACGACACTGCTCGCCGGACTCGCCTCCTCGAACATCGACGGCGGCCCGTACGTTTTCCTCGAGATCGACGTGCCCAACGAGACGATCGACCCGATTCGTCCCTGGTTCTATGGCTGGGCATACGGCGTTCCGGTCCTGATCTGCACCATCGCGCTCGTCGGCGTGGTGATCGCCGCGCTGCACTCCAATGCGGCCCGCCCGTTCCTGCGGCCGGAGACGATCGTCGCCGAGCAGCGCGAACGACGCGACATCGCGGCGGGGATCACCCGGATCACCACATCGGCTGCGCTTCTCGCTCTGGCGGGCGCATGGCGGTTCATCGCCGACTCCGGTTCGATCAACGGACTCACCATCCAGGGCGACGGGCGCAGCGACTCCTACGAGACATTCTGGCGATACGGCGAAGTCGCGGCCGTCGGCGGCTGGATGGCGCCGACGCTCGAGATCGTCGCGTTCGTGCTGCTGCTCCTCACGACCACACAGCTGTGGCCGCCGAGGTATGACCTGGAATCTGTTGCCGGCGTCGAGAAATCGGCCGAACGGGAGACCGCATGGTGAGCCCGACGCCCCGACTGTCACCGGCCGACGAGACGAATCCGGCACTCGACATCTACCGGCAGCTCCGCGGCCTCATCGTGTCGGGCCAGCTCGGCGCGGGCGAGCGACTGCCGACGGTCCGACAGACGGCCAGCGACCTGGGTGTCGCCCCCGGAACCGCCGCACGCGCGTACAAGATGCTCGAAGGCGAGGGGCTGGTGGTCTCGCGCACGGCCGCGGGCACGCGGGTCGCCGAGACGGCGGGAATCCTCCCCGCATCGGTGCTCCGGCGCATCCGCGAGCTGGTCGACAAAGCCGACGCGACCGACGCGGATCCGGACGACGTCATCGACGTGCTCCGTGCGATCTGGAAGACGCGCTCGAGCCCCGACGTCGACCTCGAGTCGGACTAGGCGCGACGCTCAGAGAAAGCCCGACGCGGACGAACCCCTTCTCAGAACAGGGCGGGCTGCGGGACGTACGCGCGTGCAGGGGCGCCGGCGTCCGGGGCGAGCTCGGCCAGCGTGGGCGGGTCCCACTTCGGATCCCGGTCCTTGTCGACGATCTGCGCGCGGATGCCCTCGACGAGGTCGGGGTGCTCGTTCACGAACCACAGCACGCGGCGGTACTCACCCTCGAGTGCGGCACGAAGCCCCGAAAGTTCACGCGCCTCGCGCACCGCATCGAGCGTGACCGTGAGGCCGGTCGGTGCGAGGTCCTCGAGAAGGTCCGCGGTCGCGGCGGCCTCCGTGGTGCCATGGGCCTGCAGGCGATCGATGATTTCCCTCACGGTGGGAGCGGAGAAGGCGTCGTCGATCCACTCCCGCCACGCCGGGAGCTGCGAGGGCTCCGGGGTCTCGTCGAACAGCAGGACGATCTCACTCGGGCCCGTCGGATCGGCCCGGAAGGCGAGAGCCTCGCTCAACGCGTCGAGGCGGTCCGACGGCACGAAGTGATCGGCGAAGCCGAGGTACACGGCATCCGCGCCGTTCATCGTCGCTCCGGTGAGGGCGAAGTACTCGCCGAAGCGTCCGGGGGCACGGCCGAGAAGCCAGGTGCCGCCGACGTCGGGCGTGAATCCGATGCGCGTCTCCGGCATCGCGAGCTTCGAGCGCTCCGTGACGATGCGGATCGCCGCGTGCCCGGCCAGGCCGATGCCTCCCCCCATCGTGATGCCGTCGGCGAAGGACACGACCGGCTTGGGGTATTCGGCGATCATCGCGTTCAGCGCGTACTCGGCACGGAAGAACTCCGCGGTCTGATCAGCCTGCCCCGCGACGATCTGCGCATGCAGCGCGCGCACGTCACCCCCGGCGCACATGCCGCGATCCCCCGCTCCGTCGAGCAGCACGATCTGCACGTCGGTGTCGTCGCGCCAGGCGTTCAGCGCTGCGGTGAGGCTCTCGATCATGCCGACGTCGAGGGCGTTGATGGCCTCGGGGCGGTTGAGCGTGAGCCGCCCGAGCGCTCCTTCGGTGCGGACGAGGACGCGGGATGCAGCGTGAGAATCGGTCACGCTGGCCAGGCTACCCCTTTCGGCAAGGGCGGTATTCCGCGCGAAATGCGGGATCCGACAGGCTTTTCCGGCAGGATAGGGAGGAACTGTTCAAATGCGACGAGAGGTCACGGATGCCTGAAGGACAGGTGCTCGAGTTCACGCACGTGACGAAGCGCTTCAATGAGGTGACCGCTGTCTCGGACTTCTCCGCGCGCGTCGAACCCGGAGCCGTCACCGCCTTCCTCGGCCCGAACGGAGCCGGCAAGACCACGACACTGCGCATCCTGCTCGGTCAGGTGCGCGCCACGTCCGGCACGGCGACGATCGGCGGAACGACGTATGCCGAGCTCCGCCAGCCGCTGCGCACGATCGGCGCGGTGCTCGAAGAGACCGTCTACCGTCCCCGTCGCACCGCCGAACGTCAGCTGACCATCGCCGCCAAGGCGAACGGCATCCCGCTGGCACGCGTCGGCGAAGTGCTCTCCCTGGTCGGCCTCGAGGGCGAGGGCGACTCCCGCATCGGCGGCTTCTCGCTCGGCATGCGTCAGCGGCTCAGCGTCGCGAACGCGCTCCTCGGCGACCCCGGGGCCCTCGTCTTCGACGAGCCGGCCAACGGACTCGACCCCGAGGGGATCCGCTGGATGCGACTCCTGATGCGTCGCCTCGCCGACGAGGGACGCACGGTCCTCGTGTCGTCGCACGTCCTCAGCGAGGTCGAGCAGGTCGCCGACAACGTGCTCGTGCTCTCGAAGGGCACGCTCGTGCTGGCCAGCGGAATCGAGACGCTCGCCGACCCCAAGGGCGGCTCCGTGATCGTGGACGCCGCGGATCGCGCCGGGCTGACGTCCGCGCTCGCTGCGGCCGGGTTCGACATCGAAGTGCTGCGCTCGGGTCTGACCGTGCGCGGCGGAGACGCCGAGACCGTGGGAGCCGTCGCGGCCGACGCAGGCATCGCCCTGAGCACCCTGGTGCAGCGCGGGCCGACTCTCGAAGACGTCTTCATCGACCTGATGCGGGGTGGCCGGTTCGCGCCGAACGCTCCCGCAACGGCGAGCCCGCTCGTCGCGCCGAACACCCCGGAGACCGCACCCGAGGAGTCGACTCCCGCGGAGGTCGGTCCCGAAGAAGCATCTCCGGCCCCCGCCGACTCCGTGGTCGCCATCCCGGTGGCCGCAGCAGCCGCCTGGGCGGCCGAGGCTGCGTCCGCTCCCGCAGGCGAGGCCGTGGCCTCGAATCTGGCAGCCTCCGTCGGCTCTGACGCATCCGACGTGTCCGACGCATCCGAGGCCTCCGTGGCAGAGAGCGCGGAGAGCGCTGCGGACGAATCCTCTGCCGACGTGGATTCCACCGATACGATCGCGACCGGAGAGTCGACGTCCGAGGAGGAGACTCCCGCCGAAGACGCTCCGGACGAAGAGGCTTCTGTCGACGAAACACCGGGCGAAGAAGCATCGATCGGCGAGTCCGGCGACGTCGCCTCGGGTCCGTTCGAGGTGGGCGACGCTCCGACCCTCGGCGAACAGTCCACCGACGAACAGGCTCCGGCTCGATCCTTCGATGAGATCCTGTTCGGCGCCGCCGTGCCGGCGGACACCGCAGACACGACGCCGTCCGACCTGACCTCCGGTGACGAGGACCACAGCGGGGTCGAGATCTTCGCGGATCTCGACGACGCATCGGTCGCCACGGAATCGGACGCGCTGTCCTCCCACAGCGATGGCCCCTCATCCGCCGATACCGAGGACACCAGCTCTTCCGACGATGACGAGGAGGACCCGCGCTCTGCAGCGGTGAGTTCCATGCTCGCGGCCGCCGCCCGCGCGTACTACGAGGACGAGCCCAAGGACTACCCGCTGGGCGCAGAGGACGAGCCCGCCCAGGGCGAGGCGTCGGACAGCAAGGCTGCGGACAGCGAGGCTGCGGACTTCGAGGCTGCGGACTTCGAGGCTGCGGACTTCGAGGCTGCGGACGGCGATACGCCGGAGGCCCCCGCGGAGAACGCACACTGGAGCGTCGCCTCCACGGGCGTCATCGACACCGTGCCCCTGGCCGAGGGTTCCGCGGGAGGCGACGAGACGACTCCCGATGACTCTGACGAGAACACCGGTGAGAACCACGACGGCGAGAACCACGACGGCGAGAACCACGACGGCGAGAACCACGACGGTGAGAACCAACACGGGGATCACCACCACGGCTGAGCGCCTCGCCGTCGAGAACGCCCTCCGGACCTGCGGGTCTGGAGGGCGTTCTGCGTTGAAGGGAGGCCGTGCATCGCGAGGCACCGCCTCCCGACGTCGGCGTCAGGCGGGCCGGGGGCGGATGACGGGGCGTCGTCGTCCCTTCGAGACCGGGACCGGTGCCGTGGCCACGATCTCCTCGACGTTCGCCGGTTCGGTCGACACATCGAGCCGGAGTGCCTGAGTGAGCGCGAGCCCGTGGCTGGTGGTGAGGATCAGTCGGCGGTACTGCGGGTCGCCTTCGAGATCGATCACGACGCTCGGGCGACGCCGGCGGATCAGCACGAAGTCGAGGCTGCCCGCGGCCTTCCAGCTGCCTGCGGCGAGAACACCGGGAATGTGCGTCCCCGGGTTCGGGACTCCGCGGAGCCAGGTCCAGGCGTCTTCCGTCAGCTGCACCTTGGTGATGGTGTCGCGCGCGATACGGAGGTTGTCGCGGTGGAAGGTGGCGGCACGTTCGATCGGCGAGAGCACGACCTCCAGTTGCGTCTGGTCCAGCAGCAACGTCACCATGTCCCCCAGTCTGCCAGCGCGGCCCTGCCAGTTGTCTGGAAGTTGCTCACAGGAACGCAACGATCCCTTGTCGATCAGCACCAGTCATCACGCATTCCTCCCGAGATTCGAATATATGTACTATACTCGATTCGTCGCGGCATCCGGGCGCCGAGAAGCACCGCTGGCGTCGGCGTCGAAGAGTGAATCCCGTGTGCGCGTGTGCCCGCGTTACGGCCGCGCCGCAGCCGCAGCGGTCGCAGCGACTGGAAGTGCGGCCTCGATCTGCTGCAGTTCCTCCTCGCCGTGTGCGGCGGTGAGGAACCAGGCTTCGAACACGCTCGGCGGAAGAGCCACGCCCTGCTCGCGCAGCGAGTGGAAGAACGGCGCGTAGCGGAACGACTCCTGCGCCTGCGCTTCGGCATAGTTGCGCGGCGCCGAGGCCCGGAAAGAAGCGTTGAACAGGTTGCCGGCGGTGGCCACCGCGTGCGTGACACCGGCCGACGTGAGCGCGACGTCGAGCGCGGTGGACACCCGAGCGGATGCGGCGTCGACGGTCGCATAGACCTCGGGGGTCGCGAGCCGCAGCGTCGCGAGACCCGCAGCGACCGAGAGCGGGTTTCCGGACAGTGTGCCCGCCTGGTAGACCGGCCCGAGCGGGGCCAGCAGGTCCATGACCTCGGCACGTCCACCGAGCGCGGCCAGCGGCATGCCCCCGCCGACGACCTTGCCGAACGTGAAGATGTCAGGCAGGTAGTCCTCGCCCGCGGCGGCCTGCAGCCCCCAGAATCCGGCCGGGTGCACCCGGAATCCGGTGAGCACCTCGTCGAGGATCATCAGTGCGCCATGAGCATGCGCGGTCTCGGCGATCAGACGGTTGAATCCGGGCAGCGGAGCGACGACGCCCATGTTCGCAGCCGAGGCCTCGACGATGACGGCCGCGATGCGCTGACCGTGCTCGGCGAACACGGCGGCCAGAGCCTCCGGGTCGTTGTAGCCGATCACGAGGGTCTGGGCGGCGATCGGCGCCGGCACCCCGGCGGAGCCCGGGAGCGCGAGCGTCGCGACGCCCGAACCGGCTTCCGCGAGAAGGCCGTCGGAGTGGCCGTGGTAGTGACCGGCGAACTTCACGAGCAGGTCGCGACCGGTGGCACCGCGCGCGAGGCGGATGGCCGTCATGGTCGCCTCGGTGCCCGTGGAGACCAGGCGCACGCGCTCGATGGGTCGGGTCTCGCCGAACCGCACACGGTCGGCGATCAGCGCGGCGAGTTCGACCTCGCCCTCGGTCGGAGCACCGAACGAGAGCCCGCGGGACGCCGCCTCCTGCACCGCGGCGACGATCTCCGGGTGCGCATGCCCGAGAAGCGCAGGACCCCACGAGGCGACGAGATCGACGTACTCGCGACCGGCGGCATCGGTGACCCTCGCGCCCCTCGCCGAGGCGAGGAACCGCGGCGTGCCGCCGACCGATCCGTAGGCGCGCACCGGCGAGTTGACCCCACCGGGAATCACCGCGCGGGCAGCGGAGAACAGGTCGTCGTTGCGGTCGGTCATGAAGGAGAGCTCCTCGCAGAAGTCAGTCGCGCAGCCAGCCGGCCGCTTCGGTGGCCCAGTAGGTGAGCACCGCATCCGCACCGGCGCGGCGGATGGAGAGAAGGGACTCGAGGATGGCCGCGCGACGGTCGATCCACCCGTTCGCACCGGCGGCCTCGATCATGGCGTACTCGCCGGAGACCTGATATGCCCACACTGGAATACTCACGGTGTCGCGCACCTCGCGCAGCACGTCGAGGAAGGCCATCGCCGGCTTCACCATGACGATGTCGGCTCCCTCGGCCTCATCGACGACGGCCTCGCGCACACCCTCGCGCCGGTTGCCCGGGTCGAGCTGGTACGTGCGACGATCGCCGGTGAGCTGAGAGTCGACAGCCTCGCGGAAGGGTCCGTAGAAGGCGCTGGCGTACTTCGCGGCATACGCGAGCAGGAGGGTGTCGGTGAACCCCTCGTCGTCGAGCGCCCGGCGGACCACCGCGACCTGGCCGTCCATCATCCCGGAAAGCCCCAGCAGCTGAGAACCTGCGCGCGCCTGTGCGAGCGCCATCGAGGTGTACCGCTCGAGAGTCGCGTCGTTGTCGACCGAGCCATCGGCGGCCAGAACGCCGCAGTGGCCGTGATCGGTGAACTCGTCCAGGCACAGGTCGGTCTGCACGACGAGCGCGTCGCCGATCTCGGCGGCCAGGGCCTCGGTCGCGACGTTCAGGATGCCGTGCGGATCGTCGGCTCCCGACCCGACGGCGTCGCGGACGGCGGGCACGCCGAAAAGCATCACTCCGCCGACACCGGCCTCCGCCGCCTGGACCGCCGCCGCGCGCAGTGAATCCAGGGAGTGCTGAGCGACGCCGGGCATCGAGCCGATCTGCACGGGCTCGGAGATGCCTTCGCGCACGAAGAGCGGAAGCACGAGCTGTCGAGGCTGCAGCGAGGTCTCACGCACGAGATCTCGCACCGCCCGCGACTGCCGCAGACGCCTCAGTCGAACGTCGGGAAAGCTCACGGCGCGAACTCGTCGGCCGCGTGCGGAAGAGTGAAGTGCGAGACCGCATCGATGAGCGCGTCGACGGTCTGGCGGTCGGCGACGACCGACACGGGCAGGCCCGCACGCTGCGCGTCCTTCGCGGTCCGCGGTCCGATCGCGGCGAGCAGCGTCTCGTCGGGGATCTCCGGGAACTGCTCGCGCACCTGCTCGGCGACCGACCCGCTGGTGATCAGGATCGCGTTGATCCGTCCGTTCTCGACGTCGCGGCGGATGCGCTCCGTCACCGGCACTCCCACCGTGCGATAGGCGACGACGCCGTGCACGTCGTGACCAGCCTCGGAGAGCAACCGGCTCAGCACCGGCTTCGCGATCTCGCTGCGCAGGGCGAGGATACGGCGCGGCTCCTTCTCGAGGGCGATGAGCTGCTGCGCCATCCCCTCGGCGGAGTTGTCCTGCTCGGGAACCAGCGTGACCTCGTAGCCGACCGCCTGCAGAGCCGCGGCGGTCGTCTCACCGACGGCGGCGATCTTGGTCGCACGCGGCACGACGGCTCGGTGCGCGAAGAGCACGTCGACGGTGGTGGCGCTGGTGACGGTCAGCCAGTCGAACTCCCCCGCGGCCAGTTGCGCGAGCGCGGAGTCGAGCGTCGCCTGATCGGTCGTCGGCGCGAAGTTGATGAGCGGCGCGACGACGGGCACGGCGCCCAGCGCACGCAGACTCGCGGCGACGCTGTCGCCCCACGGCCCGCCACGGGGCACGAGGATTCGCCAGCCGTCCAGCGGTCGGTCCTGCTTGATTTCGGAAGTGGTCATGAGGATTGCTCTCGGGATACGAGGCCGGCCGCCCCTTGATCGAGCAGCCGACGGGCAACAGTGAACCCGAGCTCGCGCGCTGCGTGCATCGGGTCTGCACCATCGGCAGCATCCGCTCCATTGCCACTGCCGTTCCGACGAATATACTCCCCGTTCAGGTCTTCGGCGACGTCGAGGCCGATCCGGCGCCCTCCGTCAGCGGCGTAGACGACCGTCCTGACCCGGATCGAGGAGCCGTCCACCACGGCGTGCGCGGCCATCGGCGCCTGGCATCCGGCATCCAGTCCCTGCAGGATCGCGCGCTCGACGGTGATGGCCAGACGGGTGTCGGCGTCGTCGAGACCGGCGAGAGCCGCGAGCAGCTCTTCCGGTGCATCGGCACGGGTCTCGACGGCGAGCGATCCCTGCCCGGGCGCGGTCGGCCATTCGGCGAGACCGAGCTCTTCCCGTCGCAGCGGAGACTTCGCTCCGAGTCTCGAGAGGCCCGCCGCCGCGAGGATCACCGCATCCAGCTCCCCGGACGCGACCCGGGCGAGACGGGAGTCGACGTTGCCGCGGATGTCGACCACCTCGGCGCCCGGCGCCCGACGACGCACCTGCGCGATACGCCGCGGCGAACCGGTGCCGACCGTGCTGCCGGAGCGCAGTTCGTGCAGTGCGGTGCCGTCGCGGGTGAGGACCACATCGCGCGGATCCTCACGCTTCGGCGTCGCGGCGATCACGAGGCCATCGGGGATCGCCGTCGGCAGATCCTTCAGCGAGTGCACGAGGAAATCGCACTCCCCCGCGAACAGCGCCTCGCGAAGGCGCGTGGCGAAGATGCCCTGGCCGCCGATCTCGGAGAGGGATGCACGATTCGTGTCGCCCTCGCTGGTGATCGGGACGAGTTCGACCCGACGCCCCGAGAGCTTCTCGAGGGCCGTGGCGACATGGCCCGACTGCGCCTGCGCGAGCGCACTGCGACGGGTACCCAGACGGATGGGGGTGCTCATGGGCTTACTGGAGGACGTCCGCGATCTCGTCGAACCGGAGCCTGCGCCCCGTGTAGAAGGGCACCTCCTCCTTCACATACATGCGGGCGTCGGTGTAGCGGAGGTCGCGCATCATGTCGACGAGGTCGGTGAGTTCATCGGCCTCGAGCGGAAGCAGCCACTCGTAGTCGCCGAGCGCGAACGACGCGACGGTGTTCGCGAGCACACCCTTGAAGGCGGCACCCTTGCGGCCGTGGTCGGCGAGCATCTTGCGACGCTCCTCCTCCGGCGCGAGGTACCACTCGGGCGTGCGCACGAACGGGTACAGGCACAGCCATTCCTTGGGGTCGACCCCGCGGAGGAAGCCCGGAACGTGCGAGCGGTTGAACTCGGCGTCGCGGTGCACGCCCATCACGTTCCACACCGGGAGCAGCGCACGCAGGAGTTCGGTGCGACGAAGGCGGCGGAGCGCCTTCTGCAGCTCCTCGGCGGTGTCGCCGTGCAGCCACACCATGAGGTCGGCATCGGCCTTGAGGCCGGAGACGTCGTAGAAGCCGCGGACGGTGACGCCGGAGTCCTCGATGTAGGAGACGATCGTCTCGAGCTCGGTCGAGTCGGTCTCCGTCACAGGGACGTCGGGGTTTCGTCGCCAGACAGCCCAGAGGGTGAAGCCGGACGGGTTCTCATCGCGCTCTTCGGACATCATGCTCCCCAGTCTGCCTCGTTTGCGCAGGAGCCGCTAATCACCCGCGAGGGCTGCTCACGGCATCCTGGAATGCTGCACCTCAGCGCGAGAGGAAGCGCGCGATCGCCCAGACCGCGCCCCCCACCGCCGCGGCGATGCCGACCGCGGCGGCGATCGCCCCGATCGGGTTTCGGTCCGCGAACACGCGGGCCTTCGCCGCCGCACGCGTCGATGCCTTCTCGACCCGGCGTGGGATGTTCCCCTTGACCTCGATCGCCGCGAGGGCGGCCTTCAGCTCGGCGCGGGCCGAGGCGACGGGGTCGACGATCCCGCCGGGAACGGCGGTGCGCGGCAGCGACTCAGAATTCGTCATCGCCGGCCTCCTTCACGAGTCGGATGTCCTCGGCGACGGCCTGCGCCGGGTTCTGGCGCGCGAGCACCTTGCGGAACTTGAGGATCCCGAGCAGCGCGAACAGCAGCACGGCGAGGATCAGGATGCCGAACACCGCGATCGCGGAGAGCCACACGGGCCACCAGGAGGACAGCCCGGCGATCGCGAACACGAGGATCACCGGCACGGCCCAGAAGAGGAAGAACAGCGCGACGAGGAACCACACGGAACCGATGCCGGCGTCCTTCGAGGTGCGCGAGATCCACGCCTTCGCGGCGTCGATCTCGGCCTTGACCAGATTCGTGACGAGTTCCGGCAGATCTCCGAGGAGGGTCAGCAGGCTGTCATCGGCGCGATCACGGTATCCGCGGGGCATGTCAGGCGCCGGACTTCTTGGGGGCGGACTTCGCAGCCGGCTTCTTGGCCGCGGGCTTCTTCGCGGCGGGCTTGGCTGCGGTCTTGGTCGACGTCTTGCTCGACGAGGCATTCGACGACGCGGTGGCCTTCGCGGCTTCGACCGCCTCTTCCGTCGCCTCGGCGAGGTCTTCCGCCGCCTCGCGTCCGGTGGCGATGGCGGAGTCGAGCCGCTGACCGGGCGTGCCGTTGCCGCTGACCGACTTCGCGACCTTCACGACCCCGGTCCAGAGAGCGCCGGGGACGGCCGCGGCCTTGTCGCCGACGAAGCCCTTGACCTTGGTGACCTGCTCCTGCACGGGATCGAGGTTCCACACCTTGAGCCACTGCGTCTTGATCTGCTCGTAGCGCTCACGTCCGGCACGGGTGCCGAGGACGTAGCCCACGCCGAGCCCGACGACGAGTCCGATCTTCCCCTTCATGGGGTCTCCTCACCTTGTTCCGGTAGTCCGGCCAGATTCGCCCGGTTGGGACCGGCCGCAGGCTTTCGCACCCCGCGGCCAGGTACCCAGCGTAACCCCGTATGCCGATTTCGGCATCTATGGGTCAGAGGGTTGACACGGAGGGCACTCCCACTCCGACGATCAGTCCCACAACAGGGCGCGTCGCAGACGGTCGGCCTCGTCCCGCGCATCCGGGACCACCTGAGCGAGCCCCGTTCCCGCCAGCCAGGCCCCCACCGCGGCCACACCGGGCACCGCCTGGACAGCTGCGCGCGCCGCTGTGCGCCTTTCTCCGGACCCGATGATCGACGCCGGCTGCGACTGCACGAAGCGCCCACGATGCGAGGCGACGACGGCCGCAGGGCCGATG